>NZ_KV788283.1:0-59761 GCF_001807215.1 Corynebacterium sp. HMSC05D08
CCCCCGATGTGTCCACTTTCCGGGGGTCGGGCCCGATCCACACTCGCCGTGGCAACGTCCTACTAACGAAAACACCAACGGGCTAGTCAGAGACTTCCTGCCCGAAGGAAGCGACTTTAGTGCCCTGACCGACAAGGATGTCCAACACATTCAAGACCTTCTCAACGGGCGCCCCAGAAAAGTCCTCAACTGGTATAAACCAGAAGAGAAGATACAAGAACTATTCAAGTGATGCATCCACCACTTGAAACCGCCGAACTTTTTTGCTCACGATTTGGCATCTGGGGCGGTTTCGGCCGCATCTTCGGCGCCGTCTGCAGCGGGTTGTGCGCTCCCACCGTCTTGCGGTTGGGCCTCCCACTGCGTGGTAACCGGCCACATCTCGGTGATGGACTCCCATTCTTCCTTCCAGTCCTCGCCGATGGCTTGGTCTTGGAGCATGCGTACCTGCTGGGCAGGCATCGGCGGCTTGGGCCCCAGCTTCGGAGGCAGGACGGGGCGGTTGACCTTGGGGGCGAAGGGGGAAAGCGGCACGCGCGGAATGCGTGGCTTGCGGGCAGCTAGGCGGCTGGCCTGGTGGAAGGAGAAGTGGCCCACGCGTTTGATGGTGGCATAAGGACGGAAGTACTGCGGGCGACGCAGGCGGCGGGCCACGCGCTCGCCCAGCACAACGCCAGCAGCCAGCGCACCAGCGATGGCAATAGCGCGGGCAAGGTTGGTAAAGCCCACAATCATTTGCTCATTCAGCGAGGCGTACATGCCGCGGTACAAGGTCAGACCCGGCAGCATCGGGGTATAGCCCACGATCATCGTGATGAGCGGTGGCATCATCCACCGGCGGGAGAGCAAGCCACCGGCCAGTCCCACGGCCACTGCGGAAATGCCGCTGGCCACCACAGCGCCCACGCCAAATGGAATGACCACGAAGTAGTAGAAGAGCATACCGGCGCCGGCCGTCAGACCAGAGATGGTGACCTCAATCCACGAGGCGCCACAAGCCAGTGCAAAGGCCGCCGAACCGATGCTGCCGCACAGAATGAGCAGCGGAACCTGGTGGTAGACCGGCGGTGCGAGTGTCGCCAGCGGCGGCAGCGTAAAGCCCATCCAGTCCGAGAACTGAATACCAACGCCAACGCCCGCGATGATAGCGCCCGTGGCTAGCATTGCCTCAAAGAAGCGAGCCGCCGAGGTCACCGGTGCGCGCGTGATGCCGTCAACCAAGCATTGCACCAGCGTAAGGCCAGCAACGAGGACGATGATTCCCGAACCAATAATCTGCGAAGGCGAGAACGTAATGCCCATGCCCGCAGCCAAGTTGTAGAGGATTGCCGCAGGCACGACGGCCAAGAATCCGCCAATAATGTTCTGGTAGAACGGCGGCACTCGGAACTTTGCGGCCCACGTGTTCACACCCATGATGAGCAAAGAGACGAAAAACGCCACGACGCCAACCAAGGCGTCGCCACCCAGCATGACCGCGAAGGAACCGCCCATAACGCCCCAGCCCGCCAGAACCGTGGAGGTGCGATAAGGCGCCTTCATGTTGTTGATCTCATCGAGGACGCGCTCAGCCATCGCCGGCGGGGTGGCGCCCGAACGGATGGAGTAGATCAGGCGGTCTACAGCAGAGAGCTTGGAAAAGTCCACGGTAATAGCCGGTGCCACGCGGAAGACGTGGAGGTTGCGGCGGTTGGCGCCGGTGCCAATTGCAGTGTGGATCGTGATCGTATTCATCATGATGTCCACGTGGCAGTAGTGCAGACCATAAGACGACGCCACGAGGTGAATCTGCGCCTTCGCGTCTGAGTTCGCGGTGCCAGCGCTGATGAGGATTTCACCCACGCGGGCCGCGATCTCCATGACGCCCGTGACTTGGGCGGCATCGGTCAGGTCAACCGGCGCCAGCGGCGATGGTGGCGGCGCGGCCTTAGCCGCGTCGATCGTGGCAACGTAGCCGGAAGAGGCGCTAAAACGCTCTCTCCATGCGGAAAAGAAAGACACCCAACTAACCCTTAAACACGAACCCTAGAAATGACCAAAACTTGCGCGGAGACTATTCCTGCACTCTAACTGTTGTGACTCGCGTGCGCACAGGCCACCCCAGCATTTTTCTAGGGCGCGGTGCTCAGGTACGATTCTTCGCAGCGGTATTAACCGCGGTGCTGGAGTGGCGCAATCGGTAGCGCAACGCACTTGTAATGCGTAGGTTGCGAGTTCAAGTCTCGTCTCCAGCTCAAGACTGCTTTACGTGGAGCTCCCCGGTGTCCAAGAACGCCAGGAGGAGCTCCACTATTTTTTTGCGTGAAGTCGCCGGAATCTTGCGCTCGGTCAGGTGGTCATGCACCCACAAGCCGTTGCCCAACAGCGTTACGATGAGCGGGCTGAGGTTATTTCCGGCTGGGTCGGGCATCCAGCGCTTGTCGACGCCACTCCATTGCTCCATGAAGTCCGCGTGTTGCTGTGAGTGAATGCTCATCAGCAGCTCGATGAGCGGATCGTTCTTGCCCAAGGACAAGATGAGTGCCCGGTAGCGCTCCTTCTCACTGAGCTCCTCCGCCTTCTTGCCACCAGCCAGCGCCTCCAGCTCGTCCTCCCAACGCTGCGCGCAGAAGCGGTGGCAGTCCACCAGCAGCGCGTGCCGGGAGGGGAAGTGGTAGATGAGCCCCGACTTGGAGATGCCGGTGGCGGTGGCGAGGGCGTCGTAAGTCACGGCGTGCACGCCCTCCGCCTCGATGATGGCGAGGGCGGTCTCGAGGGCCTCGGTCTTCTTGCTAATGCGCGGCATTATTGCCTCCAGACTTGGGGTTGTGCTTGAAGCACCAGCCGGTTACTGCGGCTAGAACCAGCATAAAGGCCATGAGCCCGCCCAAGGTGGTGAGGTAGGCCTCGTTGTAGGCGCTGGCGGCGGTGTCGTGGGTCGCGGCGTCGTAAAGCGCCTGCATGCCTGAGATGCCTTCGGGGAGGTTGCGGGCGTAGAGCAACGGGAGGATGGATCCCGTGATTGCGATGGACAGCAACGTGCCGAACTCGTAGGAGACCTCCTCCACGCCCGCGGCCATGCCGGAGCGGTGCGCCGGTGCCGCGCCGATGATGGCCGTGGAGGACACGGACATCGTCAAGCCCGCGCCAATACCCATCGTGAGCATGCCCGCGACGAAGAGCCAGAAGATGCCGTGGTGGCCGGCCCACATTGCGATGCCGATGCCGGCCCCCATGCACAGGAAACCGCCCGCGATGATGGGCAGAAAACCCCAGCGGTGCAGGTTAGCACCGCCCAGCGTGGACATCGGGAGTGCGGCGATGGCCACCGCGGAGATGGTCAGGCCGGCGTGGAGGGGCGAGAAGCCGTCGACAAGCTGCAGCTTCTGGGTAGTGAGCATCTCCAAGCCGGACATGCCAAACATGGCGCCGCCCGCGGTGATGACGCCGCCGGTAAAGACGGGGGAGCGGAAGATGTCGAAGGTCAGCAGTGGGTCCGTGAGCTGGTTCTGGCGGCGGGCAAAGAGGAATGCGCCGACGAGGAAGACCAGCAGCGCGCCACCGGCGAGACTGAACTGGGAGCCCGCGAAGGACTTGATGGAAAGCACCAGCGAGGACAGCGTCACCAGGGCGAAGAGCGAGGAGATGAAGTCCCAATGCTTCTCGGGATTCGGCTGATTGGGAGGTGCGAGAAAGTAGGTCAGGGTCAGAGCAATGAGGACGATGGGCACGTTGATGAGGAAGACCGAACCCCACCAAAAGTGCTCCAACAGGAATCCTCCCACGGTGGGGCCGGCGGCGGCGCCGACTACGGCGACCGAGCCCCAGATGCCGATGGCGGTGTTGCGCTCGATTTCGTCGTCGAAGGTCAGGCGAATGAGCGCGAGGGTCGCGGGCATCATGACGGCAGCGCCGAGTCCGAGCAGCGCGCGGGCGCCGACGAGGAACCATGCGCTGGGGGCGAGGGCTGCAGCTAGGGAGGCTCCGCCAAACAGGAAGAGGCCGATGACGAACATGCGGCGGTGGCCGATGCGGTCACCCAAGGTGCCGGTTCCTAAAAGAAGGCCGGCAAGCACTAGCGCGTAAGCGTTGATGATCCACAGCTGTTGAGTCGAGGTGGTGTGGAGCTGCTCAGCGAGTGCGGGGAGCGCGGTGTACAGGATGGAGTTATCCAGGCCGATCATGAGCAGACCGAGCGAGACCACAGCGAAGAACGTCCAGCGCTGGGCCTTTGTCGATTGGGTGGCGGCGTGATTGTGCTCGGAATCTAGTGTGAACATGCGTGAAACTGTACCGAACGGTCATTGCAATTTCAAACCCGTGGAAGGGCGTGTGCTCCGTGTCACTCGAGTGGCGTGAGCGTGAGTCTTAAGCAATTTGTTGGCATGGCAGTGACTGTACGGGGACACTGGGGTGTGGAGATTTTCTAAAGACTTTCTAGTTACAAAATCCTTAAGACTAATTCTGAAAGAAGCAGTGATATGGCGAAAAATTACGCAGAACAGCTCGTAGAAACTCTCGAGGCGCAGGGTGTCGAGCGCATTTATGGCCTCGTGGGTGACTCCCTGAACCCTATTGTTGACGCAGTCCGCCGCTCCTCGATCGACTGGGTTCACGTCCGCAACGAGGAGGCCGCAGCCTTCGCCGCTGAGGCGGATTCCCTGACCACCGGCAAGCTTGCTGTATGCGCGGCATCGTGCGGCCCTGGTAACACCCACTTGGTGCAGGGGCTTTACGACGCCCACCGCAACGGCGCCAAGGTCCTAGCCATCGCCTCCCACATCCCATCCCGCCAGATCGGCTCCAAGTTCTTCCAGGAGACCCACCCGGAGATGCTCTTCAACGAGTGCTCCGCTTACTGCGAGATGGTCAATTCTGCTGATCAGGGCGGCGTTATCCTGCACCACGCAATCCAGTCCACCATGGCTGGCAAGGGTGTATCCGTGCTGGTCATCCCGGGCGACGTTTCCACGCAGGAGGCTGGGGACGACACCTTCACCACCTCCACCATCTCCGCCGGCCGCCCGGTTGTGTTCCCAGACCCAGCCGAGGCTGCAGCCCTGACTCAGGCCATCAATGAGGCTAAGACCGTGGCGCTCTTCGTCGGTGCAGGCGTCAAGGATGCGCGTGAGCAGGTGCTGGCTCTGGCTGAGAAGATCAAGGCGCCAATCGGCCACGCCCTGGGCGGCAAGATGTACATCCAGTACGACAACCCGTTCGACGTCGGCATGTCCGGTCTGCTGGGCTACGGCGCGGCTCACGACGCCACCCACGAGGCCGATCTGCTCATCCTGCTGGGCACCGACTTCCCGTACAACGATTTCCTGCCGAAGGAGAACGTGGCGCAGGTCGACATCGACGGCTCCCACATCGGCCGCCGCACCAAGATCAAGTACCCGGTCACCGGTGACGTTGCTGCCACCATCGAGAACATCCTTCCGCACATTGATGAGAAGAAGGATCGCCGCTTCCTGGACAAGATGCTCAAGGAGCACTACAACAAGCTCAACCACGTGGTGGAGGCCTACACCAAGAAGGCTGAGAAGATGAAGCCTATCCACCCAGAGTTCGTGGCCAACATCATCGATGAAGAAGCGGCTGACGACGCCGTCTTCACCGTCGACACCGGCATGTGCAACGTCTGGGGCGCGCGCTACATCACGCCGAACGGCAAGCGCGAGCAGATCGGCTCCTTCCGCCACGGCACCATGGCCAACGCCCTTCCGATGGCCATTGGAGCACAGGCCGCTAACGAAGGCCGCCAGGTCATTTCCTTCTCCGGCGACGGCGGACTGTCCATGCTGATGGGTGAGCTGCTGACCGTGAAGCTGCACAACCTGCCGGTGAAGACCTTCGTCTTCAATAACTCCTCCCTGGGCATGGTCAAGCTGGAGATGCTGGTGCAGGGCCTGCCGGAGCACGAGACCGACCACGCACACGTGGACTACGCGGCGATTGCTGAGGCTGCGGGCATCAAGCACATCCGCATCGAGGACCCAAAGAAGGCGCGCAAGCAGATTCGCGAGGCTATGGACTTCGATGGCCCAGTTCTGGTGGACATGGTCACCGACCCGAACGCACTGTCCATCCCGCCGACACTGACCTTCGAGCAGCTGCTGGGCTTCTCCAAGGCAGCTACCCGCACCGTCTTCGGCGGTGGCGTTGGTCAGATGCTGCAGCTGGCGCAGTCCAACCTGCGTAACATCCCGCGTCCGTAGCGAGCTAAAGCTCGCTACGGACGGCCAAGCGGCTCGCTACGGACGGCCAAGCGGCTCGCTACGGACGGCCAAGCGGCTCGCTAGCTTTTGTGCGGATCGCGCACCGGAATGAGGATGAGCGCGCCGACGAGCAGGACCAGGCCGATGGCCAGCACGCCGCCGCGGTCGCCTTGGCCGAGCCACGACACAAACAGGCCGAAGAGCAGGGGAGTCAGCCAGCTCACCGCGCGGCCGGTCGTGGCATAAAGGCCGAACATCTCACCCTCGCGGCCCGCAGGGGCAACGCGGGCGAGGAAGCCACGGGCCGAAGCCTGCGCCGGGCCCACGCATAGGCACAGGACGAGCCCGCAAATCCAGAAGGCCGTGGCGCCCGAAGCAAAATACATCACAATGGCCATCGCCGTGAGCGTGATGAGACAGGTGACGATGATGGCCTTGGGGCCCACATGGTCGTCGATAAGCCCGCCTATCACCGCACCCAGTGCAGCGGCGACGTTGGCGGTAACGCCGAAGATGAGGACGTCGCCAGGCAAAAGCCCATAGACGGATACGCCGAGCACGGCACCAAAACTAAACACCGCGGACAATCCGTCGCGGAATATGGCGGAGGCGAAAAGAAAGTAGACCGCATTGCGGTCCACCTGCCACAGATCCCGCAGCGTGCGGAAGAGCTCCTTGTAGGAATCCACCACGCCGCCGGCCGCACCGCCCGAAGGCGTAATTTCCGGAACACGAAACAGCACTGGCAGGGCGCTCACACCAAACCAGATGGCCGCCAGCAGCGCCACCATGCGCATGTTGAAGCCGCCCTCCGTGGAAAGCCCCAGCGCGCCGCCATCCCCGGACACGAACCCGAAGTAGCAGATGAGCAGCAGCACGATGCCGCCAAAATAGCCCGCGGACCAGCCCAGACCGGAGACCCTGCCCACCTTGTCCTCCTCAGCCACCTGATTGAGCTGCGCGAAGTAGTTGACCTCAGCGAACTGGATGGTCACTGAGCCCACCGCGAGGCCCAGCAGGCCCAGCCAGAAGTACACGGGCGCATCGTTGCGGATGAATGCGAGTGCCGCCATGGCAAGGAACGTCATAAGCGACCAAAAGCCCAGCGCGCGGCGGCGCCTGCCCAGCCGGTCGGAGCGCTGCCCCATGACCGGGGTGACCGCAAAGATAACAAGGCCCGCCACCGTCATGGACCATGACAGCCACTGTGCGGGAGTGAACTGGGAATCGATCTGCTTGCCCACCGAGTCGGTCAAGTAGACGGAGAAGATGAAGGTCACCAGCACCGCGTTGAACGCAGCCGAACCCCAGTCCCACATTGCCCAAGCTGCCACGGTCGCCTTGTCTGTGCGCATGTTTGTGCGCTTGCGCGTGGGCGTATCAAAACCCGTACTAGGAGAGGCGAGCGAGTTGGCCGGGGAGTCAGTCATAAGTCGAAATACTAAGGCCTAGAAAAGGATTCTGCTTGACTTAGGGAAAATAGCTAGCCTGGAGGTTCACAGGTTGCGTCCAGAATCTCTTCAGTGCCCTTGGATGACGAGGTGCCATTATCTAAAAGAAGCTCAAGAGAGAAACATTTAATCCGCAATCTCCCAACATCTGCCAAACGCAGCCACTTAAGGAAGTTACAAGAAACAATGGACGATAGTAAAGAAGTAAAAGTCCTCGTCGTTGACGATGAGCCAAATATCGTGGAGTTACTCACCGTATCCCTGAAGTTCCAGGGATTCGAAGTATTTAGTGCTAACTCTGGCACCGAAGCGCTGCGCGTGGCCCGCGAAGTCAACCCCGACGCCTACATCATGGACGTCATGATGCCCGGCATGGATGGCTTTGAGCTCCTAGGCAAGCTGCGCCAGGAAGGCCTCGACGGCCCGGTCCTTTACCTGACCGCCAAGGACAGCGTGGATCAGCGCATCCACGGCCTGACCATCGGCGCCGATGACTATGTGACCAAGCCATTCAGCCTAGAAGAGGTCATCACCCGCCTGCGCGTCATCCTGCGCCGCGGCGCCAACGTGGACGACGTTAACAATGACGCCACCATCTCCTATGCGGATCTGACCCTCAACGATGACACCCACGAGGTCACCAAGGGCGGCGAAATCGTCGAGCTTTCGCCCACAGAGTTCAACCTTTTGCGCTACCTGATGCAGAACAAGGAAGTCGTGCTTTCCAAGTCCAAGATTCTGGACAACGTGTGGCACTACGACTTCGGTGGTGACGGCAACGTCGTCGAATCTTATATTTCCTACCTGCGCCGCAAGATCGATACCGGGGATACCCAGCTCATCCACACCGTCCGCGGTGTCGGCTATGTGCTGCGTATGCCGCGCTCCTAAGCGTCCTCAAAGTCCGAGAAACTAAAACCTAATGAGCACTTCTGATTCCGCGGCACCAAAGGTACCGCTTGATTCGCCTGAACCGGTGGTAACTACGGGCGCTGCGGCTCTCGTCGGCGAGCCTGCTAAGCGACGCCGCGTGCAGCGACCCAAGGCGATGCCTTTGCGCACTTGGTTGCTCGTGCTCATGGTCTTGGTCTCTGGTCTGGGTCTTGCCGGTTCCTCGTTGGCTGTTTCCTCGATCATGACTGACGTCATGTACGCGAACGTGGACGAGCAGCTCAAAGAGGCCACCAATGGCTGGGTTCGCAACCTGAGCAACGATTCCTACGCGGGCGACTACTCCCGGCGTCCACCGACGGAATACGTTGTTTTGTCCTATCTGCCGGACGGAACCATTCTCTACACCGGCCCCAATGCCAGCATGCCGGACGCCAAGAAGCTCTATATCGATGACGAGCCGGCAACCATCAAATCAGTGGGAGATTCTGAAACCAAGTGGCGTGCCGTGGCCATCAAGCAAAACGGCACGGTCACCATCGTGGCCAAAGACCTGACCCGTGAGACGATCATGCTGCGCGGTCTCGCGATCGTGCAGATCATCATTACAGCGGTGGTCATGGGCATCATCGCTGTAGTCGGTATGTGGTTCATCCGCCGCGCGCTGCGCCCATTGCGAGTGGTGGAGAAAACTGCCTCGCAGATTGCGGCGGGAGACCTCGACAAGCGTGTCCCGGATTGGCCGCTACACACCGAGGTGGGCCAGCTTTCCGCCGCCCTCAACATCATGCTGGGGCAGTTGCAGCGTTCCGTGGTGCAGGCGCAGGAGAAAGAGGAACAGATGCGCCGCTTTGTGGGCGATGCCTCCCACGAGTTGCGCACCCCGCTTACCAGTTTGCGTGGCTACACCGAGTTGTATCGCTCCGGCGCCACGCAGGACGTGGACATGGTCTTTTCCAAGATTGATGATGAGTCCAAGCGCATGTCCCTGCTGGTTGAGGATCTCCTCGCGTTGACCCGCGCGGAGGGTTCGCGCCTAGACATGGGCACCGTGGATATGCTTGAGCTAGTGCTCTCAGCTGGTTCTTCGGCCCGCGCGGCCTTCCCTGGTCGCCAGATCGATGTGGTCAATGAGGCCGCCGATATCCCGCTGGTTAAGGGTGATCCTGACCGTCTGCACCAGGTGCTGCTCAACCTGGTCTCCAACGCGCTTCGCCACGGTGGCGAGGAGGCGAAGGTCAAGCTCACCATCCGCGAGGAAGCGGGGGAGAAGGGCACTGATGTGCTTATCGACGTCGCGGATGATGGCAAGGGCATGGCCCCCGAGGATGCCAGCCACATCTTTGAACGCTTCTACCGCGCGGATACCTCGCGTACCCGCGATACAGGCGGCTCCGGTTTAGGCCTGGCCATTGTGAAGTCCCTTGTGGAACAACACGGAGGCAGGATCTCTGTGGAGTCTGCGCTGGGCGAAGGCTCAACGTTTACGTTGCGCCTGCCCGCGCTGGCTGCCTAGCGGCGGCCTTCCTCGTCAGTGCCGAGGTGCTGACGGATGCGGGCTGCTGCCTCATCCATGGCGGCCGGGTCGGTGGCGTCGGCAGCATAAGCCTTGGCGAAGTCATACTCCTCCATCTTCTCGGTGGGGAAGAGGTGGATGTGGGTGTGTGGCACATCGAAGCCCGCGATGATGTAGCCGGTGCGTGGGGTGTCAAAGGCGGTCTTGATAGCAGCGCCAATTTCCAGTGCCACCGCATTGAGGTGCGCCCACGTAGCTGGGTCAAGGTCAGTCCACTTATCTACTTCCTCGACTGGTACCACGAGGGTGTGGCCGTAGCGCAGCGGTTCGATGGACAAAAAAGCCACGCAGGTTTCATCGCGGTAGACAAAGCGGCCTGGCAGCTCGCCATTAATAATCTTGGTAAATACAGAAGACATGGTGACTAGGCTACCGCCAGTTAAGATAGGCGGCATGCGCATTCTCGTAATTGGCTCGGGCGGCCGCGAACACGCCCTGCTCAAAGGTCTCAAGGCAGATCCACTGACCACCGAACTTCACGTTGCCCCTGGCTCGCCTAATTTCGCGGACTTGGCCACCGTGCACCCTGCGTACTCCAAGGTTGATGACCCAGCTCAGATGCTTCAGCTGGCGAAGAAGATTGACGCTGAGCTCGTCGTCGTCGGCCCCGAGGTGCCGCTTGTGGCCGGCGTTGCCGACGAGCTGCGTGCCAACGGCATCGCCGTGTTTGGCCCCAACAAGTCCGCAGCTCAGATCGAGGGTTCCAAGGCTTTTGCCAAGGACATCATGAACGCAGCTGGCGTGAAGACGGCGCGTGCGGAGCAGCTCGTGCCGGGCACTTCCGATGCCGAGATCGAGGCAGCACTCGACCGCTTCGGCCCGCACTTCGTGGTCAAGGATGATGGACTTGCTGGCGGCAAGGGTGTTGTGGTCACCGATGATCGCGCTGCTGCCAAAGAGCACGTGAACGAGGTTCACGCGGCAGGAAACCCGGTCCTGCTCGAATCTTTCCTCGATGGCCCTGAGGTCTCCCTGTTCTGTCTCGTTGACGGCGAGACTGTAGTCCCGCTGCTGCCGGCACAGGACCACAAGCGTGCCTACGACAATGACGAGGGTCCCAATACCGGCGGCATGGGGGCGTACACCCCGTTACCGTGGCTGCCTGCCGACGGCGTGCAGCGCATCGTGGATGAAGTGTGCAAGCCGGTTGCCGCAGAAATGGTCAAGCGCGGCAACCCGTACTCGGGCTTGCTTTACGCCGGTCTGGCGTGGGGCAAGGAAGGCATTGCCGTCGTTGAGTTCAACTGCCGCTTCGGCGACCCAGAAACCCAGGCTGTTTTGTCCATGTTGGAGTCCCCGTTGGCGGAGGCGCTGAACGCCACCGCTACTGGCACGCTCGCGGAGCTGGACGAGCTGAAGTGGAAGGACGGCTACGCCGTTACCGTCGTCCTGGCAGCAGAGGGCTACCCGGCCTCCCCACGCAAGGGCGACGTCATCACTGGCCCAGGTCTGGATGACCCGAACAAGGTTCTCCACGCGGGCACCTCGCAAGCCGAAGGCTCGCCAGGTGTTGAAGAGGAAGTCGATGTCATCTCCAACGGCGGCCGCGTGCTCAATGTCTTGGGCCAGGGCGCCACGCTCGCCGAGGCACGAGCTGCCGCCTACGAGGTGCTAGAAGGCCTCAAACTGGAAGGCAGCTTCTACCGTCGCGACATCGGAAAGCGTGCCGAAGACGGCGAGATTTCTATCTAGCTTTTTCTAACGCACCCCCGTATAGCCCAGCTTGCTTCCAAAAGGTTCAGGCTGGGCTTTATACGTGGAATAATGTTTCCCGTGGCTGATAAGAAGAACATTTCCAACGTCCTGTCCTCTCGTTATGCTTCCGCTGAGTTGTCCAACATTTGGAGCCCGGAGCACAAGATCATCCTCGAGCGCCAGCTGTGGATCGCTGTCATGCGCGCGCAGAAGGATCTGGGAGTAGATATCCCCGCCGAAGCTATCTCGGCATACGAGTCCGTGATTGACCAGGTTGATCTCGAGTCCATTGCCGCTCGCGAGCGCGTCACGCGCCACGACGTCAAGGCCCGTATCGAGGAGTTCAACGCGCTAGCTGGCTACGAGCACATCCACAAGGGCATGACCAGCCGCGACCTCACGGAGAACGTCGAGCAGCTGCAGATTCACTCCTCCCTGCGCCTCATCCGTGATAAAGCCATTGCTGTGCTTGCGCGCATCGGCAAGCACGCCGCCGATTACCGGACGCTAGTGATGGCAGGTCGTTCGCACAACGTTGCCGCCCAGGCCACCACCTTGGGCAAGCGCTTTGCTTCCGCAGCTGATGAAATGCTGCTGGGCATCGAGCGCGTGGAGTCCCTGCTCGCGCGATACCCGCTGCGCGGCATCAAGGGCCCGATGGGCACCTCCCAGGACATGCTCGACCTGATGGGCGGTTCCGAGGACAAGCTTGCTTCCCTGGAGACCGCAATTGCGGATCACCTGGGCTTCCACCGCATCTTCAACTCCGTGGGCCAGGTCTACCCACGCTCCCTCGACTTTGACGCAGTTTCGGCTCTGGTGGAGCTCGGCGCTGGTCCGTCCTCGCTGGCTACCACCATCCGCCTCATGGCCGGCAACGAGACCGTGACCGAGGGCTTCAAGGAAGGCCAGGTTGGCTCTTCTGCAATGCCGCACAAGATGAATGCTCGTTCTTGTGAGCGCGTGTGCGGTTTCCAGGTCATCCTGCGCGGCTACCTGACCATGGTGGCCGATCTGTCTGGCCAGCAGTGGAACGAGGGCGACGTGTTCTGCTCCGTGGTTCGCCGCGTGGCACTTCCGGATGCATTCTTCGCTCTCGATGGCCAGTTTGAGACCTTCCTGACCGTCCTGGACGAGTTCGGTGCTTTCCCTGCCATGATTAACCGCGAGCTGGAGCGCTACCTGCCGTTCCTGGCCACCACCCGCATCCTCATGGCCGCCGTGCGCGCTGGTGTGGGCCGCGAGACCGCACACGAGGTCATCAAGGAAAATGCCGTGGCAGTTGCACTCAATATGCGTGAAAACGGTGGCGAGCAGGACCTCGTCGAGCGCCTTGCAGCCGATGAACGTCTGCCGATGAACGCAGCGGATCTTGAGGCCGCATTGGCTGACAAGCACGCTTTCATTGGCGCTGCTGAGTCCCAGGTTAATCAGGTTCTCACCCGCATCAACAACCTGGTCAGCGAGCACCCGAAGGCCGCCGCTTATACCCCAGGCGAGATTCTCTAAAAGCGAATTAGGATAAGACTCATGCGCCCAGAACTTTCTTCTTATAAGCACCTTGCATCAGGCAAGGTTCGCGACATCTATGATGTCGATGAAAATACCTTGTTGATGGTCGTCTCCGACCGCATCTCGGCCTACGACCACTCCCTGGACCCGGCTATCCCGGACAAGGGTCGTGTTCTGACCGCGACGTCGAAGTTCTTCTTTGATTCCATTGACTTCCCCAACCACCTGGCGGGTCCGCTTGATGACGAGCGCATCCCAGAAGAGGTCTTGGGCCGTGCAATGGTGGTCAAAAAGCTCGACATGCTGCCTTTCGAGTGCGTCGCGCGCGGCTACCTTACCGGCTCGGGACTTAAGGAATATCAGGAGAGCGGCACCGTCTGCGGCATCGAGCTGCCGGAGGGCCTCACCGAGGCCTCCCGCCTGCCGGAGCCGATCTTTACTCCGGCCACTAAGGCGGAGCAGGGCGAGCATGATGAGAACGTGTCTTTTGACGCGGTCGTCGCCAAGCTGGGCAAAGAACGTGCGGAAGAGCTGCGCGCTGCCACCCTGCGCATCTACTCCGAGGCCGCCCGCATCGCGGGGGAAAAGGGCATCATCCTGGCTGATACCAAGTTCGAGTTCGGTCTCGATGAAAATGGCACCCTGATTCTTGCCGATGAGGTCCTAACCCCGGATTCCTCCCGCTACTGGCCAGCCGATACTTATGAGGAGGGCAAGGTTCAGCCTTCCTTTGACAAGCAGTACGTCCGCAACTGGCTGACCTCGCCGGAATCCGGCTGGGACCAGGCCTCTGATACCAAGCCGCCGCGCCTGCCTGACGACGTCGTCGAGGCCACCCGTGCTCGCTACGTTGAGGCTTATGAGCGTCTTTCGGGAAACTCCTTCTAAGGTTACTTCTAGCCGCAGATTGCGTAAAGTGGGGCGGCATGACTGAATTGACCCCGCCGATTGCCGCAAAACACCCCATCACCCGCGAGTTCCATGGCCGCAGCTTCGTGGATGATTACGAATGGATGCGGGATAAAGAATCTGCAGAAACGCTCGATTATCTGCGCGCGGAGAATGCTTATACTGAGCAGGAGACTGCGCACCTTAAAGAGCTGACTGAGAACATCTTCCAGGAAGTAAAGTCGCGCGTGAAGGAAACGGATATGTCCGTGCCTTCGCGCAGGGGCCAGTACTGGTATTACGGCCGCTCTGTCGAGGGCAAGAACTATGGCATTAGCTGCCGCGTTCCGGTGGCCGAAGGTGCTGACCCGTGGACCGCTCCCGTTATTCCAGAAGAAGGCGCGCCTGAGGGCGAGGAAATCCTCTTAGATGCCAACGAGCTAGCAGAAGGCACCGAATTCTTCGCGATGGGTGCCTCCACCGTCTCTGACTCTGGCAACCTGCTGGCTTATTCCGTGGATACCGCTGGCGACGAGCGTTTTTCTCTGGTCATCAAGGACTTGCGTACCGGCGAGCTGCTCTCCGACCGCCTCGAAGGCATCTTCTACGGTGCGACCTGGGTGGGTGATGACTACATCTTTTACACCACGGTCGATGATGCCTGGCGCCCAGATACCGTCTGGCGCCACAAGGTGGGAACCGAGCAGTCCGAAGACGTGCAGGTCATGCATGAAGCCGACGAGCACTTCAATATCGGCGTCGGCAGTATTCGCAGCGAGAAGTACCTGTTCATCGTCATTTGCTCGAAGCTGACCTCAGAGACCTGGGTGCTGGATCGCACGGACCCGGAAGGCGAATTCCAGGTTCTGTGGCAGCGCGAAGCAGGCGTTGACTACGACGTCGACTATGCCGAGATAGACGGCCAGGCCTATTGGTTTGTTACCCACAACGCCTCAGGCCCGAACTTCACCCTGGTCACCACGCCGCTGGCCGTAGGGGAGGACCTCGCACCGCTCCGCGAGCTCGATGTGCTGATTCCGCATCGCGAGGATGTGCGCCTGGAAGGCGTGGATACCTATCGCGACCAGGTTGTCGTAGGCTACCGCCGCGGCGGCATCGGGCGTGCCGCAATCATGGATGTACGCCATGGTTGGTCCGATTTTAAAGAACTAAACTTCAACGAAGAGCTCTACACCGTGAGCGTTGGCGGCAACCCAGAATGGGATGCTCCGGTACTGCGCGTGAGCTACACCTCCTTCATCCAGCCTTCGCAGCTTTTCGATTACCGCGTTGAGACTGGCGAGTACACCGTGCTCAAGGAACAAGAAGTCCCGGGCGGTTACAACAAGGATGACTACGTTGCCTACCGCATGTGGACGCAGGCTTCCGACGGCACCCAGATTCCGGTCTCCATCGTGCACCGCGCTGATCTTGACCGCACCAAAGCTAATCCGACGCTTCTCTACGGATACGGCTCTTATGAGACCAGCATGGACCCATACTTCTCCGTCTTCCGTCTGTCATTGATGGATCGCGGCATGATCTTCGCCATGGCGCACGTCCGCGGCGGCGGCGAAATGGGCCGCACCTGGTACGACGACGGCAAGCTTTTGCAGAAAAAGAACACTTTCACCGACTTCATCGCGGTGGCCGATGACCTCATCGCGCGCGGCGTAACCACCGCAGATCAGATGGTGGCTGAAGGCGGCTCCGCCGGCGGCCTGCTGATGGGCGCGGTGGCAAACATGGCCCCGGACCGCTTCACGGCCATCCAGGCTTCTGTACCATTCGTGGATCCGCTGACTTCCATCCTGAAGCCGGAGCTGCCGCTGACGGTCATCGAGTGGGAAGAGTGGGGCGACCCGTACCACGACCCAGAGGTCTATGACTACATGAAGTCCTATGCGCCTTATGAGAACGTCACTGCGCAGAACTACCCGGACATTCTGGCGATTACCTCGCTCAACGACACTCGCGTGCTCTACGTGGAACCGGCGAAGTGGATTGCCAAGCTGCGTGATACCGCAAAGGGCGGGCAGTTCCTCCTCAAGACGGAGATGGTTGCCGGCCACGGTGGCGTTTCAGGGCGTTATGACAAGTGGCGCCAGAATGCCTTCGAGTACGCGTGGGCCATTAACAAGGCCACGGGGCTGAAAGCCTAGAAGCTCTTCGCCGCGCGGACTCGCGGTGGCTGTGCGATAATTGCACTTATGCATGGCCACCTTCTAGTTTCGATTTCCAGCATCTTTTCTGACACGCGGAAGCAAACTAGTAACCTCCTCAAAGAACTAGACCGGGAAGAAATCCCGGTCTCTTTGCTGGTTGCCCCACACATTGATGGCAATTGGCACCTGGCCAAGGATGACAAGACCTTAGGCTTTCTCAAAGAGCAGGAATCCGCGGGTAGGTTGCTCATCCTGAATGGCTTCGACCAAGCGGTGCAAGGCCGCCGCGCTGAGTTTGCCAACCTCGACTCGCACGAGGCAGATCTTCGTTTGAAGGGTGCCACGCGGCAGATGGCCAAGCTGGGCTTTGAGCCGAGCATCTTTGCACCTCCACGCTGGCGTATGTCGCCTGGCACCTTGGAGGTCCTGCCGAACTTTGCTTTCGATGTCGCGGCCTCCACGCGCGGCATTCACGAGCTGCGCTCCGGCAAGTTCCACCAGACCCGCAACCTGTCCTTCGGCGAGGGCTTCGGCGCGGCGAAGTGGTGGCGCCGCAACATTATTCGCGCTGCGGAGCGCTCCGCGCTGCGTGGCAACACCGTGCGTCTTTCCATCTCCGGCCGCAACCTTAATGACAGGAAAGTGGTCTCGGACTTCATCAAGGCGGTTGACCGCGCCGCAAGCGCCGGAGCGCAGCCAGCGGACTACGGCGTCTTTTTGGCGAAGCGTTAAAAGCCTCCCGCGGAAGTGCATCCCAAGCGTGCACCGAAGGCACGCCGAACGCGCAAAAGCGCACAATTTGCCAAGCAATCCCGGAAAATCAGCAAATTTTGGCGCACTATTTGGCAAATTGTGCCCACGCGAGGCCTCGGCGCCAGTAATCCCCCGGACCAAACCACCCCCAACCCGCCGCCCTATAGAATTGGTTTTCGTTCCCCGCGGGAAATACTGTGGGCACTAAGTCGACTACCGAGTTAAAACTTGAGCTGAATGAAACTGGAGGCACGATGGTTCAGCGCGTGTACGTGGAAAATCGCGAGGGTGGGCATGCCGCGGCATTGTCGAAAGAGTACGGCGTCAAAGTGCGCCTGCTCAACCGCTATGACGTAGAGGGCACCACGGATGAGGAGTTCGCCACCGCGGTTCAGCTGGTTCTCTCCGAACCGCAGGTAGACACAACCTATTCCACGTTGGACGAGGCTGGCATCGACGGAGAGGTCCTCGCGGTCGAGCCGCTGCCTGGTCAGTTCGATCAACGCGCGGACTCCGCTGCGCAGTGTATTCAGTTCCTTTTTGAAAAGGAGCGCCCGCGCGTTCGCACCGCTGTGGTCTACGCAGTCGAGGGCGCCATTCCGGAGGCCATGCGCGCAGGCCTCATCAACCCGGTGGAGGCCCGCGAGGCTTCCCTGGAGCTGCCTGAGACGCTGGCACTGCAGGTGGCCACGCCCGCTGACGTGGAGACCCTTGAGGGCTTTACTGCGCTTTCCGACGCCGCCCTCCCCGAATTCGTCGCATCCCACGGCCTGGCCATGGACGCTGACGACGCCACCTTGATTCGTAACTACTTTGCTTCCGAAGACCGCGAACCCACCATCACCGAGCTCAAGGTGATCGACACCTACTGGTCCGATCACTGCCGCCACACCACTTTTGAGACGGTTCTCGACTCCATCACCTTCAACGAGCCAGCCGTCGAGGCTGCTTACCAGGACTACCTCGCAGCCCGTGAGTCCATCGGCCGCACCAAGCCGGTGACCCTGATGGACATGGGCACCATCGCGGGCAAGGTCCTGCGTGCCACGGGCAAGCTCGACGCCATGGACGTCTCCGAAGAGATCAACGCCTGCACCGTGCACGTCACCATCACCGTGGATGGCAAGGAAGAGCCATGGCTGCTGCTCTTTAAAAACGAGACCCACAACCACCCAACTGAGATCGAGCCTTTCGGTGGCGCCGCTACCTGTATCGGTGGCGCTATCCGTGACCCGCTGTCCGGCCGCGGCTACGTCTACGGCGCCATGCGCATCTCCGGCTCCGGCAACCCACTGGAGACCACCACGCGCGCGGGCAAGCTGCCGCAGAAGACCATCGCGCGCGTAGCCGCTGCCGGTAACTCCTCCTACGGCAACCAGATCGGCCTGGCCACCGGCCTCGTCGACGAGCTCTATCACCCGGGCTATGTGGCCAAGCACCTCGAGATGGGTGCAGTTGTCGCGGGCGCGCCAGCAGCCAACGTGCGCCGCGAGGTGCCGACCGCAGGTGACCTCGTGGTCTTGGTCGGAGGTGCAACCGGCCGCGACGGCATCGGCGGAGCCACCGGTTCCTCCAAGTCCCACACCGTGGAGTCGCTGACCACCGCGGGCGCGGAGGTGCAGAAGGGTAATGCGCCGGAGGAGCGAAAGCTGCAGCGTCTGTTCCGCAACCCGGAATTCTCCAAGCTCATCAAGCGCTGCAACGACTTCGGCGCCGGCGGCGTCGCCGTGGCTGTGGGCGAGCTGGCTGATTCCCTCGAGATCAACCTGGACGCCGTTCCAAAGAAGTACGAGGGCCTCGACGGCACCGAGCTGGCGCTGTCTGAGTCCCAGGAGCGCATGGCTACCGTGATTGAGGCAGGCGACGTCGACAAGCTCATCGCCCTCGCCAACGAGGAGAACCTCAACGCAGTCATTGTCGCTGAGGTCACCGATTCCGGCCGCATGCGCATGCACTGGCGCGGCACCACCATCGTGGATCTCTCACGCGAGTTCCTCAACACCAACGGCGCGGACAAGCACGCCACCGCTGACGTCGCCCCTGCTGGTGATTGGCGCGGCGCGTCCCGTGAGTGGGCGCGCCAGGAGGACTTCAACGCGTCCTTCCTCGGCATGGCCTCTGACCTCAACGTTGCCTCCAAGCAAGGCCTCTCCGAGCGCTTCGACTCCACCGTCGGCGCGGGTACCGTGCTCATGCCTTTCGGCGGCACGCGTCAGGCCACCCCGATTCAGGCAATGGCCAACACCCTCCCGGCGCTGGGCGAGACCACCAACTGCTCCGTGATGTCCTGGGGCTACAACCCATACGTCACCGAGGCCAGCCCGTACCACGGCGCCTACCTCGCCGTTGTGGAGTCCGTGTCCAAGCTGATTGCCACCGGCGCCTCCTTCGATGAGACCTACCTGTCCTTCCAGGAGTACTTCGAGCGCATGGACTCTGCCTCCGCGTGGGGTAAGCCAACTGCTGCGCTGCTGGGCACCATCAAGGCCCAGCTTGGCCTCGGCGTCGCCGCGATTGGCGGCAAGGACTCCATGTCCGGAACCTTCGAAGAGCTGCACGTTCCGCCAACGGTTATTTCGGTTGCCGTCAGCCACGACGACGCGGGCAACATGGTCCCTAACCACTTCAAGGCCGCAGGCCACCAGGTGACGCTGCTTTCGCCTGCGCTTGCCGACGCCTCCGATACCGCCCTCGCCGGCCTGCCTACCCCAGAGTCGCTGGTGGAGAACTTCCGTACCGTGACTGAGCTGCTGCGCTCAGGCAAGGTCGTCTCCGCGTACACCCCCGGCTTTGGCGGCCCTGCCGAGTCAGTCCTGAAGATGGGCCTGGGTGAGGGCATCGGCTTCGCCTTCGCTGACGACGCCCCTCTCTACGATTACGCCTACGGCGCCTTCGTCCTCGAGTGGGCAGAAGGCCAGGAGCCCGTTGCCGGCTCTGCCCTGGGTACCACCACCGCTGGCGGCTTCAGCTACCGCGGCGCGGAGGTCAGCTTTGCTGACGCTGAGGCTGCCTACTTGGGCACCCTGGAAGAGATTTACCCGACCACGGTGGAGCAGGCTGGCTCTGTTGACCTCGGCGCTGCTGCTAAGGGGGAGACGGTCGCACGGACCATCACCCCGACCTTCGGTGGGGCAAAGGCCACGGCGCTCATCCCGGTCTTCCCGGGCACCAACTGCGAGTACGACTCTGCGGCAGCGCTGCGTCGCGCGGGTATCGAGTCTGAGATTCTCGTGGTGCGCAACCGCACCCCTGAAGACATTGCTGAGTCCGTGGACCGCATGGCGGCTGCACTGGACCGCTCGCAGATGCTCTTCCTGCCGGGCGGCTTCTCTGGCGGCGACGAGCCGGATGGCTCCGCGAAGTTCATCACCTCCTTCCTGCGCAACCCGTCCCTGTCCGCAGGCGTGCAGGGCCTCCTTGACGAGCGCGGCGGCCTCATCCTGGGCATCTGCAACGGCTTCCAGGCGCTCATCAAGCTCGGCCTGGTTCCGTTCGGAGCCATCTCCGAGCCAGGCACTGAGACCCCGACCCTGACCTTCAACAGCATCGGCCGCCACCAGTCGCGCATCTCCCGCGTCCGCGTGGTCAACAACGATTCGCCATGGCTGTCCAAGGTCAATGAAGGCGACGTCTTCTCCGTCCCGATTTCGCATGGCGAGGGCCGCATCACCGCTGGTGAATCTGAGTGGGAGTGCCTCAAGGCTGCCGCAGTGACTCAGTACGTGGACGCTGCAGGCAACCCGCTGATGGATATCTCTGTGAACCCGAACGGTGGCCTCTTCGCCCTTGAAGGAATCATGTCCGAGGACGGCCGCGTCCTGGGCAAGATGGGCCACTCTGAGCGCATCTCGCCGTCGACGTACAAGAACGTGCCGGGCGAGTACGACATGTTGCTCTTTGAGTCCGCGGCGGACTTCTTCCGCAAGTAGTTCCGAGCCCGGACTGGCCTGACGCGTGCCGAAGGCCAGCCGGTTTGGTCCCCCTGGTTAGGTCCCATTCATTGGCTCCCTTTGCTAGCAAAGGGAGCCTTTTTCATCCCAAAACACAAAACTCCACTCGCAATAGGACCCAACCAATGGGACCCAAAGACGGGGACCCAACCGGTGTGGGAGCCTCAGAGCGAGCGATGGTCTGTGCTCAGCTGATCTTCATCTGTTGCTCGAACCAGCCGAAGGAGTGCGCGCCCTGGTCAGTGGAGACAGCTCCTGGGTCATCCGGTTCATGCCTTCTTGGCCGCCCTGTACACCTGGCAAGAGGTAGAAGGTCGGGCGTGGCTGGTCACCACCGGGGAGCAGAACATTGTTGGAGATCCCCTTGAACCCCTGAGGCTAGGCCCGTATAGTTACGGAAACGTAAGTTTAGTGTTGAGGCTAAATAGATTCCCAAAGTAAGGCTTTCTTGATGGCGATCCAACATGGGGTCACGACCCCCGATGAAAAAAGCGAAACCGGCGCTTTAGAAAAACTCATTGAGCGCCGCTATTTCGTGGCAGACCGCGGCGAACGCCCACTAACGCGTGGGTGGGGTCATCTCTTCGCGGCTATTGCTTCCGTGATTGCCTCCACTGTCTTAATTACGTTTGCGTGGATGAGCATCTCGTGGGACCAGGCGCTTGCAGTGACCGTCTATGGCGTTGGGGTGGTGGGGCTCTTCGGCGTTTCGGCCCTCTATCACCGTTGGCCATGGCCCACCGCGCGGGCGGTGCGATGGTGTCGGCGCGCTGACCATGCCACCATCGCGGTGTTTATTGCTGCCACCTATACGCCGCTCTGTGCGATTGTGCTTGAGCCAGTCCAGGCTGCTTGGATGCTGGGCATAGCGTGGGTTGGTGCAATTATGGGCGTCATCCTGAATCTGGTGTGGATTGACCACCCACGCTGGCTCGATGTGGTGGTGTACCTGACCTTGGGATGGTTGGTGTTGCCTTTGATTCCAACGTTGTGGACTGAGGCGGGGCCCGCTGTGGTGTGGCTGCTGTTCGCAGGCGGCGTCATCTATTCCGTGGGCGCGTTGGCCTATGGCTTTAAATGGCCAGGCCGCAACGCCCGGTGGTACGGCTACCACGAGCACTTTCACACGGCGACTATCGCCGCCGCCGTTGTACACATGGTCGCTGTCTGGATGGTCGTTGCGGCCTAACTAGTGGTGCGGCGCTTTAGTTAGTGGCGAAGCGGGTCTACGCCTGCCTCGGTGAGCATCGGAATGTTGGATACCTCGGAAGGCAGGCCGAACGCGTCTACCAAGACCACCGACCAGGGCGCCAGGGAATCGACGAGGTCGTTGATGGCGGCGCGAGCAGCCTTCATACGGCCTGCGGGAAGCAGGTTGTGCTCCTGATACCAGCCGGCGTGTTCCACCAGGGTGGTCAGCACGAATAGGTGGCGCAGCTGCTCGAATACCTGGCGCGCCAGCGAACCCTCTTCCAGGCGCTCCTCTGCTTCGATCATGGCCTGGACCAGCAGGGTATCCACGCGGGCCCAACCAGCCGCGATGAGGTGGTCCTGGCACTTGTCCACGATGGCGGCCGCCTGCACCTTATCCGCCTTGCGGGCTGGCTGGATGCGGCGCACGAGGGAGAAGAGCACGGACTGGGCGCGATCGTCGATGAGCTTGGCCTGGTACACGGCGTCGAAAAGCGATGCCTCATTCGGGTTCACCAAGTCCACCAGCCCCTGCAAGCGAGTGGTGAAGCCGGTGCGGCGGCGGACCACTTCGGTGGCGGTCGTCGCGGCGTAACGCACGGTGTCCCATGGGGACATGTCATTCATCGCGCGGCCATATGCCGTGAGTAGATTCTTGCCCACCATCTGGATGAGGACGGTGTTGTCGCCCTCGAAGGTGGCGAAGACATCCGAGTCGGCACGGTATGTGGTCAGGCGGTTCTCCGACATGTAGCCGGCGCCGCCGCAGGCCTCACGGCATTCTTGAATGGTGCGGATGGCGTGCTGGGTCTGCGCTGCCTTGATGGCGCCGGCGAGGGACTCCATCTCGCGGGAGGCGAACTTCTGCTCCTCATCCGGGGTGGTCACGGACCACGTGCCGGACTCCTGCTGGTCATTCATTTCCTGGTAGCGCTCCAGGATCTGGTTGTGGAGCAGGTGCAGCGCATAGGTACGTGCGAGCGGGATGAGCAGGCGGCGGCGGTGCTGGCGGTGATCGATGAGACGCTTTTCGGAACCGGTTGCGCCTTCGAACTGGCGACGTCGGTTGGCGTAGCGCAGTGCAATATCCAACGAGGCTTCAGTCGCGGCACCGGCAGCGCCCGCCACGCCCATGCGGCCGCGGATGAGCGTGCCCAGCATGGTGAAAAAGCGGGCGTTGGGATTCTCAATAGGGGAGGTGTACTTGCCTTTCTCGTCGACATCGGCGAACCGGTTGAGCAGGTTTACACGGGGAACCCGGACATTGTCGAAGCGCAATGTGCCGTTGTCCACGCCGACCAGGCCGCCCTTGTGGCCGTGGTCGCCCAAGGTGACACCCGGCAGGGAGTTACCCTCTTCGTCACGAATCGGCACGATGATGGCGTGCACGCCGTGGCTGCGACCATCGCTTCCCGGGGTGTAGAGCTGTGTAAAGACCACTGCAGCGCGGCCGTCCTTTGCGGCGTTGCCGATGTAGTTCTTTACCGCGGTGTCCTTTGGAGTGTTGATGATGAACTCATCAGTCTCCGGATCATAGGTAGCGGTAGTCTCCAGGGACTGGACGTCAGAACCGTGACCGCGCTCGGTCATGGCGAAGCAACCAGGTAGTTCAAGGCAGCTTGCCTTTTCTACCCATTCGAGGTGGCGTTCGGTGCCCAGCTGGTCGAGCGCACCTCCCCACAGGCCCCACTGCACGCCGGACTTGATGGCCAGGGAACCGTCGGCCCATGCCAGGCCTTCCAGAGTGAAGGTGGAAAGAATCGGCTTGCCCGGACCGCCATTGTCGCGGCGCAGTCCCTTTTGGAAGCCGCCGAAGTCGCGGACCTTTGCAAGGTTGTTAAAGGTGTGCTCGCGCTGCTCGGCAACCGAGAGCTCAGGACGTGGGAAGAGGCTTGGATTGTCGATGAATTCGCGCAACTCGTGGCGGAAAGAGGCGTGTGGGCCGTCGAGAAGCGCTCCCAGCTCGGTGGCCACGGAAGGCTTCGGAGTGGTGGGCAGGCGGCCTGGGCTGCGCGGCTCGGCTTGGGCTGGTGCAGAACGGCCGTCGCCGCGGCCAGGGTTTTGTTCCTTGTTGGAGTCTCTGCTCAGAGTCTTGGTGAGTGCCATGATGGGTTTCCTTAATTGATTGGGGAGTTTGGGCAGGTGGTCTCGTTGGTGTTCTAGTGCTCGACGATGGCAGCCACGCCCTGGCCGCCGGCTGCGCAGATGGAAATCAGAGCGCGGCCGCCGCCGTTTTCTTCCAGAATCTTGGCGGTGGTGGCCAGGATGCGGGTGCCGGTTGCGGCGAACGGGTGGCCCGCTGCCAGGGAGGAGCCCTTTACGTTGAGCTTAGTGCGGTCGATGGGGCCGAGCGCGCCGGGCAGTCCGAGGCGCTCGCGGCAGTAGGTCTCGTCTTCCCAGGCGGTCAGCGTGGCTAGTACCTGGGAGGCAAATGCCTCGTGGACCTCATAGAAGTCGAAGTCCTGCAGGCTGAGGCCGTTGCGCTCAAGCAGGCGAGGAACCGCGTAGGTCGGTGCCATAAGCAGGCCGTCGCCGCCGTGGATGAAGTCCACTGCAGCGGTCTCGGAGTCCACCAGGTAAGCAAGCGGTTCGAGGTTATGCTGTGCGGCCCAGTCCTCGTTGCCAAGCAGCGCCACCGAGGCGCCATCGGTAAGCGGCGTGGAGTTGCCTGCAGTCATCGTGGCCTGGGTGCCGTGCTGCTGGGCGTCGCGCTTGCCGAAGACTGGCTTGAGTTGTCCGAGCTTTTCCAAGGTGGAGTCCGCGCGCAGGTTGGTGTCGCGGTTGACGCCCAAGTAGCCGGTGGTCAGGTCAGTAAAAAAGCCCTCTTCCCAGGCCTGGTGTAGCTTCTGGTGGGACTCCAACGCCAGCTGGTCTTGGTCGGCGCGGGTGACCTTCAACTCGCGGGCGGTGATGGCTGCATGGTCACCCATGGAAAGGCCGGTGCGTGGCTCGCCGTTCTGGGGCTGCTCGGGCGCCAGCTGTCCCGGGCGAATGGAGCCAATGAGCTGTGCACGCTGGGCCACGGTCTTGGTGCGGGAGAGGTTAATGAGGGTCCGGCGCAGAGAGTCGTTGACGGCGAGCGGTGCGTCCGAGGTGGTGTCGGTGCCACCCGCGATGCCGGAGCTGATGCGGCCCCGGGCGATGGCGTCACCGACGTGGATGGCCGCTGCCAGCGAGGTGCAGCATGCCTGCTGGAGGTCGATGGCTGGGGTAGTGGAGTCGAGCGCAGAACCCAGGACCACCTCACGGGTGAGGTTGAAATCGCGAGAGTGCTTGAGAACTGCGCCGGCGGCGACGAGTCCTAGGCGCTCGTCGTGCAGTCCATAGCGGGCGACGAGGCCGTCGAGCGCGCTCGTCAGCATGTCTTGGTTGGAGGCATGCGCGTATTCCTTGTTGGAACGAGCGAACGGGATGCGGTTGCCGCCTAGGATTGCTACGCGGTGCGAAGTGGTGGTCATTGCGACTCCTTGGTGGGAAATCCTTGCTAGGAACGTGCTAGGAAAAGTTTTCAATCAAATGCTCTACATCACAGGCTGAATGATATTGTTAGTTCTATCACTTAATTAACTAAACTTGCAAGCTACTTCATAAAGGCTTGCAACCTTGTTAAGGGAAGGAATTGAAATGCCAAAAATTAACTTCGCCGAGAAACTGATCAACTCCCCTGTCGCGGCCAAGGCAGGCGTGCCGCAGGGGTATCCATTGCGCCGCTTCACCCCCGGCGAGCCAGCTCTCGACGGCCCGGTTGTCATCGGCGCAGCAGGGGAGGGACGCATCGCCGCATTCCTTAACTCGCAGCTCGCGGTGGACTATCAGCTGTTGTCCGTGACTGCGGAGTCCAAGCGCGCAGCGCTCGTCTTCGACGCCACCGGGATCTGCAAGCTCGAACAGTTGCGCGAGCTCTACGACTTCTTCCACCCGCAGCTGCGCAACCTCACCGCCAACGCGCGCCTGCTGGTCATCGGCACCACCCCGGAGGCCGCCGATACCGTCGACGCCCGCATTGCGGCCCGTGCCCTCGAAGGCTTCACGCGCTCCCTCGCAAAAGAAATGCGGAAGGGCGGCACCGTAAATCTGGTGTGGGTCGACCCGGCAGCCACCGCTGAGGTGGAGTCCACCGTGCGCTTCTTCCTCTCCGGCAAGTCAGCGTTTGTGGACGGCCAGGTGGTTCGCGTTAAGGCTGGTTCTGGCGGCAAGGACCATGATTGGTCCGCCCCATTGGCTGGCCGTTTAGCCGTGGTCACGGGCGCTGCGCGCGGCATCGGAGCCACCATCGCGGAGGTCTTCGCTCGCGATGGCGCAGACATTATTTGCATCGATATTCCGGGCGCCAGCGAGCACCTCAGCGCCACTGCCAACAAGGTGAAGGGCACGGCGCTGCCGCTCGACGTCACGGATGCCGGTGCCGCCGCGGCCATCGCCAAGCATGCGCAGGATCGCTACGGCCGCGCCATCGACGTTATCGTCCACAACGCCGGCATCACTCGCGACAAGCTGCTGGCCAACATGAACGAAGGCCAGTGGGATGCAGTGTTGGCCGTCAACCTCCTGGCACCGGTGCGCATCACCGAGGAGCTCATCGAAAATGGTGACCTCGCCTCGGGCGCAGCCGTTGTGGGCGTGTCCTCCATGGCGGGTATTTCTGGCAACCGCGGCCAGACCAACTACGCCACCACCAAGGCGGGCGTCATCGGGCTTGTCGACGCCCTCCAACCGCTCCTCGCCGAGTCCGGTTCCACTATCAACGCGGTGGCCCCTGGCTTCATCGAGACCGCGATGACCGCCGCCATGCCTACCGGCCCGCGCGAGATTGGCCGCCGCATCAACTCGCTGCAACAGGGCGGCCAGCCTGTCGACGTCGCTGAGACTGTGGCTTACTTCGCGGCCGCCTCCTCCGCGGCCGTTTCCGGCAATACCGTCCGCGTCTGCGGCCAGAACATGATGGGAGCCTAAATGACTGCGCTCAACGTAGTGAACCTGCCCGCCATTCCGGAGCTCAGCGAGCTCTACCGCAAGCAGGTGACTAAAGCGGTTCCCGCCATGGTGCCGGGCCTAAAACCCAAACGCACAATCGATGACCCGGCAACCGCCTTCCGTGTTGATGACGTCTGCATCGATCCCATTCACCTCGCCCGCTACTGCCAGGCAGTGGGATTCCGCCTTGGCAACGAAGCGCCGGTGACTTACCCCTACGCCCTGGCCTTCCCCTTAGCGGTGAAAGTAATGGACTCACCGGGTTTTCCATTCCCCGCGATGGGTATCGTGCACCTGTCCAACAAGATTGAACAGTTCCGCCCCCTCCATATCGAGGACACGTTCACCATCGATGTCCACGCGGAAAACCTCCGCCCGCACCGCAAGGGTTTGGTCCTGGACATGATTACGTCCATCTACGTCGAGGGCGTGTTGGTCTGGCAGCAGACCTCCGCCTTCCTAGGCCCTGGCGCCAAGTTCTCTTCCTCCACCCCAGAAGAAGTTGCATCCCGCCCAGAAGCCACGCGCTTCCTGCCGCAGCCGCAGGCCTCAGCTGCCGGAACCAACCCCGTTTCGACCCTGCGCTTTAGCACCGAGTCCACGAAGGTCTATGCGGAAGCGTCCGGCGATAAGAACCCGATTCACACCTCACGGGCGGGCGCCAAGCTCTTTGGCTTCCCCAGCACCATTGCCCACGGCATGTACACGCATGCCTCGATGCTCACCGCGCTGGAGGGACGGCTCCCCGAAGCCGTCCGCGTCCAAGCCGACTTCTACAAGCCGGTCATTCTTCCCGCGTCCACCGCGCTCTTTGCCAGCGCGCACGACCGCGCGTGGACGCTCGAACTACGCAAGGCCAAGGACGTCGACAAGCTGCACGTGGCAGCCGCCGTCGAATCGCTCAGCTAATCAGCACCTAGCTGGGCTCACCGCATGGCTAGTCTAGGTGCTGGTGCTGCGGTGCCACCACGAGCGGCTTCGGGGAGTATTGTCCGCGCAGGTTACGCAGAATGCCGGCGTGCTCCCACAGCGCCTTGTCTTCGGCCGTCTTCGGCGTGAACTGGCGTGCTGCAATCGGCTGCCAGTCCGCGTCCATCGCCATGTAGGATACCGTGGCGTGGATGGCGGTCTCCAAGTTCTGGCGTCCGCCGCGTGGGTTGCCCGAGCGCACGTGAATGGACATCTGCATTGAGCGGGCGTCGGTTCGCATCATGCGGGCATCGACCTCGATGAGGTCACCGATGGAAATCGGGCGGTAGAAGCGAATGCCGCCGGCGTAGACTGCCACGGTGTGCTCGCCGGACCACTCCATGGTGCAGGCAGCGCCCGCCTCATCGATCCACTCCATTGCCGTGCCGCCGTGGACCTTGCCGCCCCAGTTGACGTCGGTCGGCTTGGCCAGGAAGCGGTTGATCATGCGCGGGGCGTCGGAGGGCCCGTCATAAGTCTGCTTCTCCATCTCTTCCTCGATGGCCTTGCGCAGCTCAATGCGGGATTCCGCGGCTTCCCACACGCGGCGGTGATCGTCGGAGGAAGGTTCAAAGGAAGGAACTGGGGTGGACTTGCCGGTTTCCGGGTCCTTGGCCACGAAGATGACCAGGCAGTCGCACGCGCGGGTGAAGATGCCGTCGCGCGGATCGGCAGATAGCACCTCGTTCACGATGTGCATCGAAGAACGGCCCGTCATTGCGATGCGCGAGCGCACCTCTACCAGGTGGCCCGAAGGGATCGGGCGAGTGAAGTGAATGTGTCCCACATAGGCGGTCACGCAGTACATTCCGGACCACTGCACCGCGCATGCGTACGCGGCCTTATCGATCCACTCCAGGACGCGGCCGCCGCCAATGCCTTGCGCGCCAGCGATGGTCATATCCGTTGGAGCAGCCATGAATCGAAGCGTGATCGATGGCGACTTCCCGGTTTCAGTATTCTCTTGTTCCGGAAGGGTAAGTGACATGCATAGAAAGTTATCAGGGAGGCCGAATTAGCGCATGAAAAATAAGGTAGACTCAGCGGCCACGCGCGCCGCCGTGGTGGCGGTCCAAGACTGGATAAAACACCCCGATGAGGTGGAAAAACCAGGTAGGGCATTGCTTGCCGACGCCGTCCGTCGCACCGCCCGCACCCTCGAAGCCGACGCGCCGGGGCACTCGGTGGAACTGCGGGTGCCCCCATTCGTGGCAGTCCAGTGCATCGAGGGTCCCCGTCATACCCGCGGCACACCACCCAATGTGGTGGAGACCGACGCTTTGACATGGTTGCAGCTGGCTACAGGCTTGCTCAGCTGGGAGGATGCCGTTAGCGCAGCTCAGGTGGATGCCTCTGGCTCGCGCTCAGGGGAAATCGCTGCATGGCTGCCCATCATTCCGTTAGTTTCTCCTGCCCACAACGACTAGGATTGCAGCCGTGGTAGCTGAACTAACTCCCCATATCGCCAATCTCGATGATCACAGCGAGACCGAACCGCGCGAGGAATGCGGCGTCTTTGGCGTCTGGGCCCCGGGCGAAGAAGTCTCGAAGTTGACCTACTTCGGTCTGTTTGCACTGCAGCACCGCGGCCAGGAGGCTGCCGGTATCGCTGTGGGTGATGATGACAGCATCGTCGTATTCAAAGACATGGGCCTCGTGGCCAACATCTTTGATGAATCCATCCTCGCGTCCCTGCAGGGCAACGTCGCCGTGGGACACACGCGCTACTCCACTGCGGGCGGTAAGGAATGGTCCAACGTGCAGCCCATGTTCGGCACCTCGCCGAGCGGCGTCGATATCGCGCTGGGCCACAACGGCAACCTAGTCAACTACCTTGAGCTGCGCGCTGAGGCAATCGAGCGAGGGCTCATTAAGCCGCATGAAGAGTCGGTTTCTGACTCCATGTGCTTGTCCATGCTGCTTGCCGACGGCGTGAGTGAGGACGTTAGCGTCTTTGAATCGGCGCGCGCCCTGCTCCCTCGTGTTAAAGGTGCATTCTGCCTGACCTTTACTGATGGCCACACTCTCTACGCTGCGCGCGACCCGCACGGCGTGCGCCCGCTGGTGCTGGGCCGTTTGCCAAAGGGCTGGGTCGTGGCTTCGGAGACTTGTGCGCTCGACATCGTCGGCGCGCAGTTCATCCGCGAGATTGAACCGGGCGAGCTCACCTCCATCAACGAGGCGGGTATCCGATCGGAGAAGTTCGCGGAGCCAACTCACCACGGTTGCGTCTTCGAGTACGTCTACCTGGCACGTCCTGATACCGACATCAAGGGCCGTTCGGTGAACGCGACGCGTGTGGAAATTGGGCGTCGTCTAGCGCGGCAATACCCGGCCCCAGATGCGGACCTAGTCATTCCTGTGCCTGAGTCTGGTAACCCGGCGGCCGTGGGCTATGCCCGCGAGTCCGGCATCACCTTCGCGCACGGCCTGGTGAAGAATGCGTACGTTGGTCGCACCTTCATTCAGCCCACACAGACCCTGCGCCAGCTGGGCATCCGCCTGAAACTGAACCCGTTGCGCGAGGTCATCGAAGGCAAGAGCCTCGTGGTGGTGGATGACTCCATCGTCCGAGGCAACACCCAGCGTGCGCTCATCCGCATGCTGCGTGAGGCAGGCGCTGCCGAGGTGCACGTGCGCATCGCCTCGCCACCGGTGAAGTGGCCGTGCTTCTACGGCATTGACTTCGCCTCCCCGGGCGAGCTCATCGCTAACGCCAACCCGTCTGATGACCCGGAAGTAGTCTGCAAGACTATCTGCGACGCCATCGGTGCGGACTCCCTCGGCTTCGTCTCCATTGCGGAGATGGTCGCCGCGACCGAACAGCCGCAACACGAGCTGTGCACCGCTTGCTTTGACGGTGTCTACCCACTCGGCCTCCCGGCCGGCAACCCGAACGCTGAGGCCGTGCGCTCCTTGCTCGGCTCTGAATCTTAAAAGACTTGAAGGACTCAACAATGAGCGAGAACACTTACGCCGCAGCAGGCGTCAGCATCGAAGAAGGCGACCGTGCCGTTACCCTGTTTGCCCCGCACGCAAAGCGTGCCTCCCGCCCGGAGGTCATGGGCGGTCTCGGCGGTTTCGCCGGCCTGTTCAAGCTGGGCGATTACAAGGAGCCGGTCCTGGCCGCGGGTTCCGACGGCGTGGGCACCAAGCTGGCTGTGGCGCAGGCCATGGACAAGCACGACACCATCGGCATCGACCTCGTGGCAATGTGTGTGGATGACCTCGTGGTCTGTGGCGCTGAGCCGCTGTTCCTGCAGGACTACATCGCTGTGGGCAAGGTCGTGCCGGAGAAGGTCGCGGAGATCGTGAAGGGTATCGCTGAGGGCTGCGTCCAGGCTGGCGCTGCGCTCCTCGGTGGCGAGACCGCTGAGCACCCGGGCGTAATGGATCCGGAGGAGTACGACGTTTCCGCAACTGCAGTCGGCGTTGTGGAGGCGGACTCCATCCTGGGCCCGGACAAGGTCCGCGACGGAGACGTCCTCATCGCCATGGCTTCCTCTGGTCTGCACTCTAACGGCTACTCCTTGGCTCGTTACGTCCTGCTGGAGCAGGCTGGCCTGCCTCTTGACGGTCACATCGAAGAGCTTGGCCGTACCCTGGGCGAGGAGCTGCTTGAGCCGACCCGCATTTACGCCAAGGACTGCCTGGCGCTGACCGCTGAGTGCAACGTTTCCACCTTCTGCCACGTCACTGGCGGTGGCCTGGCTGGCAACTTGGAGCGCGTTATCCCTGAGGGCCTGACCGCTGAGGTCAACCGCTCTACGTGGACCCCAGGCCAGATTTTCAAGACCATCTCCTCCGTGGGCAAGGTTTCCCTCGAAGAGATGGAGAAGACCTTCAACATGGGCGTTGGCATGATTGCGGTTGTCTCCCCGGAGGACCGCGAGCGCGCTATGGCCATGATGGCTGCCCGCCACGTGGATGCCTGGGAGTTGGGCACCATTCGCGCTGCTGGCGAGGGTGAAGCTCGCGTCATCATGAATGGTGAGCACCCTAACTTCTAAGCTTGCCCAACCACTTCTACTTTCGGCCTTCCAGTCTCTGCCACATCGCGGTGGAGGAGGGGAGGCCGTTTGTGGTTTGCCATTTGGGGCGTCTGTCCCGCGGCCGCCAAATGCAGTCGGAGCCTAGTGTGGCTCCAAATGGTGAGGCCGCACTGTAACCACTGTGACTGCAGTGAGCTCCTGGGGCGGGTGACGCCTCACCTCACCATTTGTTCCTCACCATTTGGAAATGCCGGCCGAGGGAAGGCCGAGGGAAGGTCGAGGGAAGAGCAGGGGCGGCTCAGGCAGACCAGGGAAGAGGCCGTGAAGAGCAGGACAGTGCGGGTAAGAGCAGGGCAACGCGGGAAAGAGCCGGACAGCGGCCAAAAGCAAAAGGCCGCAACCGTGCGAAGCGGCTGCGGCCTACAGCTGGAGTTCCAGCGGCGAAAAGGAAAGCGCCTTAGCGCTTGCCCTCGTCGTCTTGGTCGTCTTCGTCCCACTCGTCGACGTAGTCGGCATAAGGATCTTCGTCCTCATAATCGTGGGAGTTATTCGGGTTTTGGGAGGCGAGCTCCCGCTGGAGCGAATCCAGATCCATTTCGGGCGAATTGTACTTCAGCTGGCGTGCAACTTTGGTCTGCTTTGCCTTTGCGCGTCCGCGTCCCATGTGCATGACCCCCTTGAGGTGAGTAGGGCGTTCCAGGGATTCTTGGACGCCCCATCGGCTTAAATCTAAAAGTGAATCTTCCTGTTAGACACAATAGCCTGTGTGACGAAAAAATTCCGAACCACCCCCTAGTTATTGCAAAAGTAGTGGTATAACTCGCCTCTTTCGGCCATTGAGTTAGCGGCCACGCAGCTTTTCCACGGCCGCGCGCCCAGCCTTGGACCCTTCGTCGGTAGGCAAGGAGTCCTCTTCCACAGACGCGGCAACGTCGCCGATCGTTAGCGTTCCGCCCGTGAGCGCGGAACGCTTGATCAATGCCAGGGCAATCGGGCCATAGTCGCAGTCATCGACAATGGTGCCCAGTCGCCCCACACGGCGCCCGCCCAGTGTTACCTCGTCACCAATCGCAGGCCGGTTCGGAGCCGAGCCATCGAGGTAAAGCATCACCAGCAAGCGCGGGGAACGGCCGAGGTTCTCCACGCGGGCCACGGTTTCCTGCCCGCGGTAGCAACCCTTGTCCAAGTGCACAAAGGCCGGTCCCTGCGAGCGGCGAATCCAGTGCGGTACCTCATGCGCGATTGCTTTGTCGTCCAAGTCCGCGGCGAGCTCAGGTTCCAACGCGCGCACGCGCTCCGCGGTAAATGCCATCAACCCCACGAGGGTTCCGCCGGCTGCCTCCAGCTCTGCCACGGCCTCAGCGAGGCGCGAGCGCGGAATCAGGTGGTCGGTGCGATGGGGCCCGCGCCAGACGACCTCCCGGGAAAGTACCGCATCAGCCGGTGCGGGAAGCGCTTCGCCCAGCACAGTCACCACGGCTAGATCCGCCTCTTCCACGGTTACCTGGGACCAGAAGATCATCTTGGTCAAAAAGCTCAGCAGCGAATCGAACTGCGCTGCAGGCACGTCGAGATAGAAGGCATCCTCGACACGGGAGAGGTCTATCTGGTGGAGTACGTGGCCCTGTATATCGAGGTCGAGTGCGCCGGCGTGGAAGCCAGATGAGACGTCGTCTAGCTTCTGCGAAAGCAGATTGTTTAGGAACGTTGCGGCTTCAGGTCCCGCAACTTTGATGACGCGGCGCTGGGATCGGTCCACAATTGCGGAACCGGTCTCTACTGATCGCTGCTCCACGAGCGGATCGCCATAGTGCCAGGCGATACCGACGGCATCGATAAGCGTGGCGTCTTGGATTTCTGATGCGCCGGGGCGCTGAAGAAGTGGCGAAGAATAACTCACGGGTTCCGATGGTAGGGCATAATGAAAAATATGGAGTTCACGCCTCGAAAAGAGCCGGTCATCTACGTTGTTGAGCCTTATGGCGGCTCGGTGCGCAAGCATTTGCCGTCGTTGCCGCTCGTCTATTGGGATGACGCCGCAGTTACCCGGGGAGACGGAATCTTTGAGTCTCTGCTTATCCGCGATGGCAAGGCCGCGAACCTCGCGCGCCATGGCCAACGTTTTATTAACTCGGCGCTGGCTCTCGAGCTGCCCGAGCCGCAGTTGGAGAAGTGGGAAGAGGCCACCAACCTGGCTATCGCCGACTATTTCGGGCCTGATGGCCAAGGCGAGGCCAAGTGCACCTGGACCTATACCCGCGGGCGCGCCTCGACCGGACACCCCACCGCGTGGGTAGTGGTGCAGCCCATCGACGCCAAGATTATTGAGCAGCGTGCCAAGGGAGTGAAGGTCATGACCACCCCGCGGTTGTGGCAGGTGGCTGAGGAGCTTCCCGCCAAGACCCTGAACTACGCGGCCACAATGGCCACGCTGCGCCTGGCGCGAGGCAAGGGCTTTGAGGACGTGATCTTCACCGACCCGGAGACGGGCTTGGTGCTGGAGGGCGCGACGTCGACAGTCGTGGCGGTACGCGGTGACAAGCTGCGTACCCCGGCGGGCAAGGGAATCCTGCCGGGCACTACCCAGGCCGCGCTTTTCGAGTACGCCACGGAAAAGGGCTATCGCTGCAAGGCCAAGGAGATCACCCCTGGATACCTGGAGCGCTCTGACTCTGTGTGGTTGGTCTCCTCGGTACGTACCGCTGTGCGCGTGACTAACCTTGATGGGACAAGGCTAAAGGCCCCAGATAACGCTGCGGAAATCCGGGACCTCTTGGATGCTGCTCTGGCGCGTTAGCCTGCCACGCGGGTGAGCTCAGCGGACATGTAAGGGCGCATCTCGCCGTCGACCATGCGCTCGTCTACCCAGCCGAGGTTGTTGTTCGGCATCAAGCCGTACATGCGCTTGCCCGGGCCAAAGTTCTTCGGGCCCGTCTCCGTGACCATGGTGGAGGCGGATTCCAGCTGCCATGCACGCTCGTTGAAAGGCTCGCCGTAGAAGATTTCCACGATGCCGTTGGAGGAGGTGTAGGTCATTTCGATCTCGTCCTTGAGCGAGATGCGCCAGAAGCCGCTTTCACGGATATCCGCGCCGCTTGGCTTGCCTTCGGAATCGATGCGCCAGGTGCGGGAACTAAAGGTGAGGTAATTTTCGCCGTCGTGGCTCACGATGAGCTGCTGGCCAAAGCTGTACTGCTCGCCGGTGGTGTCATGTGCTTGGCCTTCGCCCTGCCACACGCCCACGAGGGGAAGGAGAGCCAGCAGGCCGTCGTGCAGGGAAGGGCCCTGGCGCAGGTTAGCGGTCTCTTGCGCGAGTGGGTTCTCCACGATGTCTACTGCAGGGATATTGCGGGAAGCTGCGTCTTTCCACGCCTCCGCGGCGTGGTTTACGGCGTCGTTGCCGTTGATCTTCTGGGTGCTATTTTCGTTGCTATTTTCGCTCATGACGCACCAGCCTAGTCGTCTATGTACGTCAACAACCACTAGGCTGGTTCGCTGTGCGAGTACTAATGATTTCAAATCCAAACTCGACTTCTCAGAGCGATGCCTTGTTCCGGCAGGTCATTCCGCTGCTTCGCGACGTCGAAGGCGCTCACATGCGCATGCAGTTCACCCATTACGCGGGGCATGCGGAGGAGATCGTGCGCGGAATGACACGCACTGATTTCGACGCCATCGTGGTCTTTGGCGGCGACGGGACCGTTAACGAGGTGGTCAACGGCCTGTTGGGGCCGGCTGACCGAAAGGACCGTCCGCGACCTGAAGAGCTTCCTGTCCTCGGCGTAGTCCCCACCGGTTCCGCGAACGTCTTTGTGCGTGCACTGGGAATTCCCAATACCCCGGTGGAGGCGGCCCACGTCTTGGCTCGCCTCATGGAGCGCGACACCCGCCGCAAGATTCACCTGGGTACGTGGAACGACCGTTGGTTCGCGGTCAACGCTGGTTTTGGTTTGGACGCCGACGTTCTTGCCCGAGTCGATCGCGCACGAGAGATGGGCTTTTCGGCCACGCCGCTGCGCTACCTCGCGGTTTCCGCGCAGGCTTACCTGCGGGCGCGCGTCATCCCACCGGAGATTTCCGTGCACGCCGTCAGCCGGGCAGGCGAGCAATTCACCGCGCACAAGGTTCCGCTGATGTTTACCTCGAATACCAACCCGTGGACGTTCCTGGGCCCGCTTCCCGTGGTGACCAACCCGCGCAACTCCTTCGACGCGGGCCTGGGGCTATTTGGAGTGTCTGACTTGGGCGGCATCCATGGCCTAGTGGGCATGCTGCACCTGATGGGCGTGGACCGTCGGCGCATGCTGTCCAAGATCACCCAGGCGCGTGCGCTGCAGTTCGATGATGCACAATCGGTTGATTTGGAGACGCCAACTCCGAAGCGCTTCCAAGCCGACGGCGAGTCCGTGGGCAAGTTCACCGAGGTGCACCTCGAATCGGTGGCAGATGCCATTGAGGTCTTCGCGCCCCTGCAGCCGCGCCCGCCCCACGAGCGGAGCGTGCGAGAGATTCTGCGCGACTTGATTCGCATCAAGTAGGCGCTGCCAGGCAACCGAGTCGCTAGTCCGCGAGCCACCCCCAGGGCTAGCTGCCCTCGTTAACCTTCTCCGCAGTGTCCTCCGCCTTTTGCTCGGCGTCCTTAACGGCCTTCTCCGCTGAGCCCTCTATTTCGAGAGGGGACAGCTGCGTGGACTTGAGCTTGATGTTGCGGCGTTGGACCTCGAAGGTGATCGAGCCGCCGTGGAGCTTGACGGACGTCGCCTGTGCAGGAAGTGGCAGCTCGCGGGTATCGAACTGGAGGGTAAAGGCCTTGATAAGGCGCGGGTCTTCGGTGTCGTAGACGTTCATGTGGAACTGCTCGCCGACCAAGCGTAGCGCCACCTTAGCGGTGGACTTCTTCGTATCGCCCGGCAGCGTGCCCGTCAGCTCAGCCTCTGCCGCGGTGCCTCCGATGGGGGAGATGTTGTCGGGGTTGGCAATCGAGAGATCCGTAATCCCCAACAAACGTCCGAGCGCTACGCCGTCGAGGCTGATACCGCGCGTGTACGTGGATACGGGTGCGCCCTCAAATTTGCCGCTGAAAACCTGCTGCGGCGTGATGGAGATGTCACGCATTGTGGTTGAGGCGTTGACCATGCCGAGCTTGGGTACCTCGACGTCGAGCGACTGTACCTCGAGATAAGGAATCTCCTTGGTTAGCGCAGCCAATGTATAAGGGATGCCGCCAATATAGACGTCGGGAGTGTTCTCCAGGCGCGAGACCGCCTTCGATTCCTGAGCCACTGTGTGCTCAGCGTGCATGGCTACTGCGGAGTCGCTAAGCCAAGCGATGCCGCCCACCAAGGCGACGACACCAAGGCGGACAATATGGCGGTTGATTTGGAGAACAGTCACCCCTCTATTCTTACCGCACGTACCCTGGTGGGCATGAATATCGAATCCCTGAATCTCACCCAAGACGCCGATCTCGCAGACAAGGTACGCGCTGGTGCCGAGCAAGCGCGCCAGGCAGATGGCATCGCGCCCTTGTCCGAGCAGTTCCTGCTTGGCCTGAGCGATGCGCGCTTGGAACACCAGCATTACCTCGCCAAGGAAGGCGAGCAGGTAGTCGGTATCGCCGCTGTGGCCGGGCAGGATGTGGAGCTTTTTGTTCACCCCTCTCATCGCGGGCACGGCCTGGGCCAGGACCTCATTGAACACGTTCGCGCCGCCCAGCCGCATGCCCAGTTCTGGGCGCACGGAAACCTGCCGGCAGCACGCGCGTTGGCGGCCCGCAACGATCTGCACCTGGTGCGACAGCTGCTGGTGATGGAGGTAAACGGGCAGAACCTGGCCAAGCACGCCGCGCTTGACGACGCCCCCTTTACCCACCTTAACTACACCGATTCCGTTCAGCGGTGGGGCAAGGACTGGGCGGAACAGGAATGGGTGCGCGCCAACAACGAGGCATTCTCGTGGCACCCCGAGCAAGGTGGCTGGGATCTTGAGCGCTTGCACCGTGGAATGGAGGCGGATTGGTTCGATCCGGCGGACGTCCAATTCATGTGGGATGAGGAGAAAACCTCACCTCAGGGTGCTCCAACGATGGTCGGATTCCACTGGACCAAATGGCACACAGAAGAAACTCCTGAGTTTGGTGAGGTCTACGTGATCGGTCTTTCGGAGGCTTATCGCGGTCAAAAGCTAGGCGGTCCATTGCTCCACGACGGCCTTCACCGCATGGTGGAAAAGGGAGCTGAGCGGGTAATTCTCTATGTTGAGGCGGATAACGAGCCGGCCGTGAGGGCGTATGAACGTTTGGGCTTCGAAGTTATTGAAGACCATTCCGTCTATTCGGATCGTGATTAGCCTCACGCGGATTGGGGACATGTTCACTTTTTGTTCACCTGAAACTACTACTGCGGTTAACCCGCTCCGGTTAGCTTTACATCCCGTGAGTTAACCGCGGTGTTGGTAATCATCTTTCAGCTCTTTCGCGAAATGCCAATGCGAAGTGCGGTTTCCTCGGACTAACAATCTCTGTTCTTCGTTGAAAGGTTTCCCCGTGACCCGCAACTTCAAGCGCACTGCTGCAATCTTCGGCATCATCGCCGCAACTTCCACCGGCCTCGTCGCCTGCTCTGAGTCCGGCTCCGGCTCTGAGGGCGGCTCTGAGGTCTCCGGTGACCTCACCGGCGAGGGTGCTTCTTCCCAGAAGAGCGCAATGTCCGTCTTTGAGAAGGCATTCCTGGCTGACTACCCAGACGCTAACTTCTCTTACACCTCTTCCGGTTCCGGCGCGGGTGTTGAGGCCTTCACCAACGGCACCGTTGACTTTGCTGGTTCCGACTCCGCTCTGAAGGAAGACAAGGGTGAGGTTGAGGCTGCCAAGGAGCGTTGCGAGGGCAACGACGCATGGCACCTGCCAACCACCATCGGCCCAGTTGCTATCGCTTATAACCTGGGTGACACCGAGGTCAACCTGAAGACCGAGACCCTGGCAAAGATCTTCAAGGGCGAGATCACCAAGTGGAACGACAAAGAGATTAAGGCTGCCAACGAGGGAACCGAGCTTCCTGACACCGACATCACCGTCATCTTCCGTTCTGACGAGTCTGGTACCTCTGACAACTTCCAGAAGTTCCTGAAGACCGCTACCGGTAACTGGGACGACGAGGGCAAGCAGTTCCCAGACGCTGTCGGTGAGGGCGCAAACGGCTCCTCCGGTGTTGCTGACCAGGTTGCTTCCATCGAGGGTGCAATCACCTACGTTGAGGCTGGCTACGCACACCAGAAGGAAGGCGACGGCGTTAAGATTGCCAAGATCGACTTCGGCAACGGCCCTGTAGAGCTCTCCAACGAGTCCGTCGGCGTTGCACTCGACAACCTGGCATTCAAGGAGACCGGCTCCGAGCACAACATGGTTGTTGACTCCGAGGCTCTCTTCGGTTCCGACACCGCTGGTGCTTACCCACTCATCCTCACCACCTACAACATCGTTTGCTCCGCTGGTTACGATGAGGAGACCTCCGCTCTGGTGAAGGCCTTCATGAACACCGTTCTGGAGAACCAGAACGCTGACCTCGAGGCTGCTGGCTTCATCCCAGTCGCCGGCGACCACCTTGACCGCCTGAAGGCTGCGGTCGAAGCAATCCAGTAATCCTCTGGGCCCATACACTGCTTGCCCCCAAATCCGTTCCACTGAGCGCCTTTGGGGGCTGCGGTATGTCTTATAATTTCCAAACTTTCCGTTGAAAAGGATTTCGTAGTCTCATGGCAGACAACAATCTCACCACGGCGCCGGTCGATGAGCAGGACGTAATCACAACGTCCCAGCCTGCACTCGGCACTGACGGTCCTGAGGTAGCTTCCGTTGCTACCGGCGCGGGCGTAAAGCGCCCCGGCGACCGCGTCTTTGAGTTCCTCTCCACTGCTTCCGCAACGCTCATCACGGTGATGATTGCGGCTATCGCTGCCTTCCTGATTTGGCGCGCAGTTCCTGCGCTCAACGTCAATGAGGGCGGATTCCTGGGATTCTTTACCTACGGTCAGCGTTGGGAAACCAACGACACCGACGCAATGAAGTTCGGTATCCCGACCATGTTCGGATCGACGATCCTCATCTCCGTCGTGGCTTTGTTGATTGCCATGCCGATTGCACTCGGTATCGCCATCTTCCTTTCCAACTACGCTCCGGCACGCGCGGTTAAGCCACTGGGCTTCCTCGTTGACATGCTCGCAGCAGTTCCTTCGATTGTTTACGGTCTGTGGGGCTGGCAGGTGCTCGGCCCAGCTTTGTCCGGTTTCTACACCTGGCTGCACTCTTGGGCTGGTGGCTTCTTCCTCTTCACGACGTACGACAACTCGCCGTCCTTCACTACCGGCCGCAACATCTTTACCGGTGGCATCGTGCTGGCAGTGATGATTCTGCCGATTATCGCTGCTACCGCACGTGAGGTCTTTGTCCAGACGCCTCCGGGCCAGATCGAGTCCGCTTTGGCACTCGGCGCGACCCGGTGGGAAGTTATCCGCATGACCGTTCTGCCATTCGGTATGTCCGGCTACATCGCAGGCTCCATGCTGGGTCTGGGCCGTGCACTGGGTGAGACCATGGCTCTGTACATGGTTGTCTCCCCGCTGATTGACTTCCGCTTCTCGCTCTTCGACGGAGGTACTACCTTCGCAACGGCGATTGCTCTAGCAGCTTCCGAGTTCGGTAACGAGATGCGTGCAGGTGCATACATCGCGGCCGGTCTCATGCTGTTCTTCCTGACCTTCGTGGTCAACGCCATTGCCCGTTCCATCGTGAAGAACAAGTAGGAGGAAGAAAACAATGTCTACTCCAGTAAAGACTCTGCCTCAGAATTCCGGTTCTGTCTTCCTCGATATCTCTGCAGGCCGCAAGACTGCCAACAACGTCGCCACCATCATCGTGTGGGCCACGATGATTCTGGCTATGATTCCGCTCGTCTGGGTTCTGTGGGAGCTCTTCTCCCGCGGTGCTGGTGCCATCCTCACCCCCGAGTGGTGGACCCTTTCCCAGCGCGGAATCCTCGACACCGAAGCTGGTGGTGGTGCACTACACGCCATTATCGGTACTTTCGTGCAGACGATTCTCGCGACGCTTATCTCCGTGCCAATCGGAATCTTCACCGCTATCTATCTGGTGGAGTACTCCCGCGGTGGCCTGCTTAGCCGCCTGACCACCTTCATGGTGGACATCCTCTCTGGTGTTCCCTCCATCGTTGCTGCACTGTTCGTCTTCGCAATGTGGATTACTCTCTTCGGCTTCGAGCGCTCCGGTATGGCTGTGGCACTTTCTTTGGTTCTGCTGATGATTCCAATCGTCGTCCGCAACACCGAGGAAATGCTCCGTGTGGTCCCAATGGACCTGCGTGAGGCCTCTTACGCCCTGGGCGTTCCAAAGTGGAAGACCATTGCGCGAATCGTTCTGCCGACCGCCCTCTCCGGCATCGTCACCGGCATCATGCTGGCTGTGGCCCGTGTTATGGGTGAATCCGCTCCGGTTCTGGTCTTGGTGGGTTCCACCTCTTCCATCAACTGGGATGCAATGGACGGCGCTATGTCCTCCTTGCCGCTGATGATGCTCGACATGTACAAGTCCGGTGCACAGCCGGCTGTTCTGGACAAACTGTGGGGCGCTGCGCTCACCCTGGTCCTCATCATCGCAATCCTCAACATTGGAGCTCGCATCATTTCTGCGAAGTTCTCCGTCAAGAAGTAAAACGCCGTCCCACTTAAAACCTCTCAACAGGAGTATCTTTCAATGTCAAAGCTTGAGCTCAATGACGTGAACATCTACTACGGTGACTTCCACGCCGTACAGAACGTCAACATGCAGATCCCAGCACAGGCAGTCACCGCATTCATTGGCCCTTCTGGCTGTGGCAAGTCCACCGTTCTGCGTACCCTCAACCGCATGCACGAGGTCATCCCAGGTGCATCCGTGAAGGGTGAAATTCTTCTCGACGGCCAGAACATCTACGGCCCGAAGGTTGACCCAGTTTCCGTTCGCAACACCATCGGCATGGTGTTCCAGAAGGCGAACCCATTCCCAACCATGTCCATCGAGGACAACGTCGTGGCTGGCCTGCGTCTGTCTGGCGAGAAGAACAAAAAGAAGCTGAAGGAAGTCGCTGAGAAATCCCTGCGTGGCGCAAACCTCTGGGACGAGGTTAAGGACCGTCTGGACAAGCCGGGCGGCGGCCTCTCCGGTGGTCAGCAGCAGCGTCTGTGCATCGCTCGTGCGATTGCAGTCGAGCCAGAGGTTCTCCTCATGGATGAGCCTTGCTCCGCACTTGACCCAATTTCCACCCTGGCGGTGGAGGACCTCATCCACGAGCTGAAGGAAAACTTCACCATCGTTATCGTTACCCACAACATGCAGCAGGCAGCTCGTGTCTCTGACAAGACCGGTTTCTTCTCCCTCGAGGCGACCGGTAAGCCGGGCCACCTCGTAGAGTTCGATGACACCACCACCATCTTCAAGAATCCATCCAAGAAGGACACCGAGGACTACATCTCCGGTCGCTTCGGCTAAAGACACCAGTCTCACTTCTTGCTCGTTCCTGTGAATGAGTGGGGCCCTCGCACTCCTGCGGCTATATTGCTGCGGAATGCGAGGGCCCCTTTTATTCCCCGGATTGCGTGATACCGAATCCTGAAGTGTATTTAGACTTGCGTAGATAATTTATGTGCAAAACGCAGAAACCCGACTTATCCTCTCCATTTGCGGCTTGAAAAGGTCTAGTCGGGTTATTGCTTTTAGCGGCGGAACTGACGCTCCAATTCGGCCATGCGGGATTCGAATTCCTTATCCCGCTCCTCCTCGCTTAGCTTGGCCATGTATTCCTCTGGCGCCAAGCCTGTGGACAGGTAAATGATGCGGCCTGCCACAGCGACGCAGTGGTCCGCGAAGCGCTCGTAGTAGCGCGTCATTTGTGCGGTTTCAACTGCTTCGCGCACGCTTGCTTTCCACTCTCGTTGCGTTAAGTAGGAGAGGAGATAGTGGTTTATGTCGTCGACAGCGTCATCCTCAGAAGCCATCTTCAATGCGGTGTCGGGATCCGGCGTAACGAGGATTTCGCGGAGCATTTTACTCATGTCAGCGACGAGTCGGTAGAGCTCCTCGAAGTAGCCGATGCAGTCAGCAGGGAGGACGGACTCGGGGTGGCGGCGCCGCGCGGCGGAGGCGACGTGCTGCGCCAGGCGGCCCATGCGGTAGAGATCCTCGACGATGTAGATGGAGGAAACTACCTGGCGAAGATCCTTGGCCATGGGGTTTTCGAGGGCGAGGAGTAGCACTGCGCGTTCCTCGCAGCGAGTGCGAACCTCGTCGAGGTCATCGCGCAGCGACAGGGACTCCTCGGCCGACTGGAGTTCGGATTCTAGAAGGGCTTCGGAGGCTTTGGTCATGATGGTGTGGACGATGTCTCGCATGATGATGAGGTCATGCGAGAAGTCGTCGAGGTGTTCGCGATAAGCGGTACGCATGTCGAAAATAATAGACCAATTTTTGGTCTAGCGCTCGTTAAGGTTTTATTTATCCACCGGAGTGCATGATTTCCGCGCCCTCCGGCACGGTAGCGTCCTCTGGGTCGTCCAGCCAACCTTCCGGAAGGACCACCTTGGCGGGTGAGCCTTGACGCCCACGGGCGCCATCCGCGTCGTCGGCAAGCGCCTGCGAATTAGCCCACGGTGCCAATAGTTCCCGCAGGTTATCCACGGATTCGACGCGCGCCAGGCCCGAGCGAACCTCGCCGCCGACTGGGAATCCACGCAGGTACCAACCCACGTGCTTGCGGATATCGCGGCTTGCCTGGCGCTCGCCGTCGTGCTGTGCAAGTAACTCTGCGTGGCGAATCATAGTCTTCGTTACTTCGCCCAGTGTCGGCTCTGCCGGGATGGGCTCGCCGCGCAGCTCGGCGGATAGTTCTGCAAAGAGCCACGGGCGGCCCAAGCAGCCGCGACCGACGACGACGCCGTCGCAGCCTGTCTGCTCCATCATCGCGCGCGCATCGGTGGCCTTGAAGATGTCGCCGTTGCCAAGCACGGGAATGCCCGAGTCGGCGAGATGTTCCTTCAGGCGTGCGATCTCGTTCCAATCGGCATGACCCGAGTAGCGCTGCGCGGCAGTGCGTCCGTGGAGTGCAACCGCGGCTGCACCTTCCTCGACGGCGATACGGCCGGCGTCGAGGTGCGTATGGTGCTCGTCATCGATGCCCACGCGCATCTTTACGGTAACCGGGATGTCGGTTCCTTCAGTTGCCTTTACCGCTGCTGCGATAATGTTGCCGAAGAGGCGGCGTTTGTAGGGCAGGGCGGAGCCGCCACCACGACGGGTCACCTTAGGTACGGGGCAGCCGAAGTTCATGTCGATGTGGTCTGCCAAGTTCTCGTCCACAATCATCTTGGCTGCTTTGTATGTGTACTCCGGATCGACGGTATACAGCTGCAATGAACGGGGGTTTTCTTCCGGCCCAAAGGTGGTCATGTGCATGGTCTTTTCATTGCGCTCCACGAGGGCGCGCGCCGTCACCATTTCGCACACATACAGGCCTGAGACGGTGCCTGTTTTCTCTATTTCTTGTTCGCGGCAGAGCGTGCGGAAAGCCACGTTGGTCACGCCCGCCATAGGGGCTAGGACAACGGGGGAGTTGAGCTCGATTTTTCCGATTGCAAGATTCACGCAGCCAATTGTGCTCTTTTAGCAGGTTGGGTGGCAAGTTGTGGAAGACGGTGTGACGGGGGTGTGTAAGTTTGCGAAGATTTCGGTAAAACCTCAACAAGTTCGCTAATGTGGTGCATGTAACTCGCAGGGGTGGACCGTTACCTAGGTCTTTTCCCGTATAAAAAGGAGGATTTACCTTGTCCGATAGGATCGCATACGCGCCATTTAAGGACCTCGTTGTTTCGGCTGACGAGGCTGCAAAGTTTGTCAACAACGGTGACCGCGTCGGAATCTCCGGCTTCACCGGAGCTGGCTATCCAAAGGCGCTGCCGACCGCCATCGCTGAAAAGGCTAAGGCTGCACACGCAGCTGGCGAAGAATTCAAGATCGATCTCTTCTCCGGTGCTTCCACCGCTCCGGACTGTGACGGTGTTCTGGCGGAGGCAGACGCTCTGCGCTTCCGCTCCCCGTACAACTCCGATCCGATTCTGCGTAACAAGGCAAACGCCGGTGAGATTCTTTACCAGGACATCCACCTGTCCCACTCTGGCCAGCAGGTTGAAGAGGGCTTCTACGGTGACTTCCAGGTCGCAATCATCGAGGTTGTCCGCATCTTGGAAGACGGCAACATCATCCCGTCTTCTGCAGTGGGCAATAACCTGGAATACATCGAGGCTGCAGACAAGATTATTCTCGAGGTAAACACCTGGCAGTCCGAGAACCTCGAGGGCATGCACGACATTTACAAGATCGAGAAGCTGCCTAACCGCCAGCCAATCCCGATCACCAAGGTTGATGACCGCATTGGTACCCCGTACATTGAGCTGCCGACCGAAAAGGTCGTCGCAGTCGTTGAGACCAACGCTCCGGACCGCAACGCGCCATTTAAGGCTCCGGATGAGGTTTCCGAGAAGATCGCCGCTAACTTCATCGAGTTCCTCGAGGGCGAGGTTGCGGCTGGACGCCTGGAGTATGACAAGTTCATCATGCAGTCCGGCGTGGGTAATGTCCCTAACGCTGTGATGGCAGGCCTGCTGGAGTCCAAGTTTGAAAACATTCAGGCATACACTGAGGTCATCCAGGACGGCATGCTTGACCTTATCGACGCCGGCAAGATGACTGTCGCTTCCGCTACCTCCTTTGCACTTTCCCCGGAATACGCAGAGAAGATGAACGCTGAGGCAGAGCGCTACCGCAAGCACATCATCCTGCGTCCGCAGCAGGTCTCCAACCACCCGGAGGTTATCCGCCGCGTGGGTCTTATCTCCTCCAACGGCATGATTGAGGCCGATATTTACGGCAACATCAACTCCACCAACGTTGGCGGCTCCCGCATCATGAACGGCACCGGCGGCTCCGGTGACTTCACCCGCAACGGTTACATCACCACGTTCGTTTCCCCGTCTGTGGCAAAGGACGGCGCAATCTCCGCGATTGTTCCTTTCGTTTCCCACACTGACCACACCGAGCACGACACCATGGTCATCATCACCGAGTACGGTGTCGCTGACTTGCGTGGTCTCGCACCGCGTGAGCGCGTGGAGAAGGTAATCGCCGTGGCACACCCGGATTACCGTCCGATGCTGGAGGAGTACTTTGAGCGCGCGAAGGCGAACAAGTTCGTCCACACCCCGCACGATCTGAAGACCGCATTCGATTTCCAGATCAACTTCGCTGAGAAGGGCGACATGCGCGGCTAATGTGCCCTCGTTGCTCATGCTGATGCCCGTCCCGGAACCTTCGGGGCGGGCGTTTGCGCGTCAGTAGGCAATCGCGTGCCGCGGGGCTAGTGAGCACAGGGGCGAGGAAGTACCGTCACGCTGGGAGTGGCAAGCGCCGCCGAGGCGCCTGGCACGGGAGAGTGGGTGACGAGAATGACGGTGCGCTCTGCACGTGCGCCGGGCAGCGGCCCGCAGGCGAGTATGCGCAGCAGGGATGTGGCATCGGCATCAGCAATGTGCTCGGTGGGCTCGTCGAGAAGCAGGACTTGTGCATCGCTGCACAGCGCGCGGGCGAGCAACAGACGGCGACGTTGGCCAGAGGAGAGCGAGCCGGGGCCATCCGCGAGCACAAGATCTAAGTCGAGTTCGAAGTCGAGGGCGGCAAGCACGCGGCGCATGAGCTTCTCGCTGGCCGCGGGAGCGGCGACGCGCAGGTTCTCGCGCACCGACGTAGCGAAGATCCATGCGTCCTCCGCGCAATAATGACACGAGTTCGGCACGGTAACGGTGCCCGCCCGCGGGCTACGCAGTCCGGCAATGGTCTCGAGGAGCTGCGTCTTGCCCACCCCAGAGGGGCCACGCACGATGACGCGGGAATTTTCAGGGGCATGAAAGTCCCAGGTGGCCTGACCAAATTCGGTGCGCAACCCCGATACTGTGACTGCTGCGGTGCGCTCGCGCGGGATCTTTGTGTGGCGCGGGGTTGTCAGTAGCGTGGATACGCAGCGGAGAGAGGGCGCGGCCTCTACACCGGCGAGAGTTGCTGCCGCGAGTTGGCCGTGGGCCTCGAAGGCCGCGAGCGGCATGAGTACGAGCGCGCCCAACCACATTGGGTTGCCAGCATAGAAATGCACAGCGCAGACCAGCACGCCCCATGCCGCGAGCCCCGTAGCGAGGGTGAAGAGGCTGGTGGCGCGGGCCAAGGGGGCATCGGCAGCAACGCGTGCGGAGCTATCGCTTTCCGATGCCGCCGCGGCGTGGTCCAGCAGCTCTTCCGCGCGCCCCAAGGCCGTGAATTCGACGCGGTGTTCAAGTACGAGATCGAGGCGCTCGATGAAGCGGGCGCGCTCGCGGGCAGCACGGTTGCGGGTGGCAGCGCGAGCGACGAGCCCCGGCACGGCAATGCCGGTGACGAGGAAGGCCGCAAGCATGATCGCCGCTGCATGCAGACTCAGCAGCGCCGTGGTGATGACCGCGAGCACGCTCATGGCGGCGGCGGTACCGGAGGGGAGGAGCCCCCGCACGAGGAAATCGGTGATGGCGTCAGCGTCGCGGACAAGCCGAACGTGGGCGCGTCCGCGGCTGAAGGACGGGGACTCACGTTCGACGAGCGCGGTGAAGATGGCGCTGCGCAGACGCGTGAGGGCGCGAAGCGCCATGTGGTGCGCGTAGAGACGGTCGACGTAGCGGAAGAGAGCACGGGAGATGCCGAGCGCGCGCACGCTCGTCACGGCGACAGAGAGCACCAGCACGGGCGGCATCTGCCAAGCTCGGGTGATGAGCCAGCCAGAGGTGAGCGTGAGCGCTAGCGCCGCAGTGAGCGTTACCGTGCTGAGCGCGATGGCGGCGATGAGTTCGCGTCTGCGCACGCCAGCTGCGCGCAGGATGAAGCGGAGATCGGAGACGAAAGAAGAAGTCATAGCTCAATCACCTCGTCGGCTTTCGCGATAAGGCGCGGATCATGGCTGGCCACGAGCACAACAGCGCCCGCGTGTGCCCGCGCCTGGAGGGCCGCGATGACGTTGGTGACGAGCTCGGGGGAGAGGTGGGCGGTGGGCTCGTCGAGGAGATAGCACGGTGCGTCCACCGCGAGGGTGCGTACGATGCCCACGCGTTCGCGCTGGCCCGCGGAAATACCTGTGCCGCCGGTGGCCACGTCATGAGCGTGCCCCACCCCGAGCGGGACAGCATCCTGCGCGGCGGCGAGCGCGGAATCGGTGGCATCGGTGAGCGCCAGGTTCTCAGCGACCGTGCCAGTAACCAGCGCCGGGCTGGCGGCAAGATATGCGGAGCCTGGAGGCAGGCGGACGGTCCCGGTAACGGCGGCGTCTGGAAGTGCGCCCAGAAGAGCAAGCAAAACGGTGGATTTTCCAGAGCCGTTGGCGCCGCTGAGCACCGTGAGCGCGCCAGGCCGTGCTTTAAAAGTCAGATCCTGAGGCCGCATGCCATCACGGCCAGAGATACTCACGTGAGAGACCGAGACTTCCGAACCAGCCAGCGTGCGATATCCACCCGTGACCTCTGGCTTTGCGGCGGCGCTGTCGATGACCCCGAGGAGCATCTGGGCGGCTTCTAAGCCATCGGCCGCGGCATGGAAGCTGGAACCCACCGCGCGCACCGGGTTGAAGACCTCAGGCACGATGATGAGCACGACCAGCGCGGGGAGTAGCTCGATGGAGCCAGTGACGAGGCGCAGGCCGATATTGACGGCAACGAGTGCCACGGAGAGCGTAGCCAGAAACTCGAGCGCAAAGGATGATAGGAAGGCCAGACGCAGCACGCCCATCGTGGCCTTGGAATGGCGCTCGCCCAGACTTCCCACGGATCGCGTTGGCTGCTTGGTCGCGTGCAGCGCCCGCAGCGTGGGCGCACCTCGCACGAGATCCGCGAGCTGGCCGCCGAGCCCGGCGGTGACGGCTAGGCGTCGCTGCGTGTGTTGCGCGGTGAGCGCGCCGATGAGCACCATAAACGCCGGGATGAGGGGCAGCGTCACTAGAGCGAAGACAGCAGAGACCCAATCGAAATAGGCTATGGTAACAAGCGCCGCAGGGGTCGCGATGCAGACCGCCACGAGAGCGGGCAGAAACTGCGACAGATACGGCCGGAAGTCCTCCATGCCGCGGGTGAGCACGTGGCGCCACTGTCCGGACTCTTCTTGCACGACGCGTGGGTCGCGAGTAGCCAGGGCGCGCAGGGTACGCATGCGCAGCGCGTCGACGGTCTTGCCCACCGCGTGGGCCTGCGCGCGGGAACTCGCCCAGGCAGCGGCCGCATGGAGCAGTACCACCGCGAGTACTGCCAACAGCAGCGGCCACAGTTCACGAAGGTGAGCGTCGGACGTGATGGTTCGCGCGGCCACTGTGCCGATAAGCACGCCGCGCGCGATGACGAGCACAGTATCGAGCGCCTGAAAGCTGCCGGTACGCAGAATGAGGCCGCGCACTGGCGGCACGAGGCGCATAAGCCGCGGATCGAGGGGAGCAGCCATGGCTGGGCTCGCCTTAAGCGTCGACGCCGATGCGCGCGCGGAACTGCCAGTAGGTCCAGCCTTGGCCGATGAGGACGGCTGGCGCGAGCACCACCGCAGCCCACGTCATGATCTTCAGGGTGTACGGGCTCGCGGACGCAGTGTAAATATCCAGGCCTGCCACGTCCGTGACGGAAGGCAGGACGTTGGGGAAGAGCGCTCCGAAGAGCGCCAATCCCACCGCGATGATCGCCGCGGCGGTGCCGAAGAACGCCGTACGATCGCGACCGCTCCACAGGCCCGCGAAGGCGGCGACGAGCGCGAGCGCGACGGCCGCAAGGGCAATCCAGGTCCAGGATTTGCCGAAGTTTAGCTGCATCCACACGAGGTAGATCGCACCGACCGCAAGTGTGGCGATGGCCAGCCAGCCCCGCGCGATGGCGTGGACTTGCGTGCGAACCGGTGCGTGGGTCTTGAGCCCCAAGAAGAGAGCGCCATGGAAGGCGAAGAGCAGCAGAAAGGCCGCGCCGCCCAGCAGGCCGCGCGGGTTAAGCAGCCCCAGGAAACCATCTATCACCGAGTCGACATGACCGGGGGACGAGAAAGCAACGCCCGCCACGATGTTGGTCATGGCTACGCCCCACAGTAGAGCGGGGAGATAGGAGCCGAGCGCGATGCCGATATCGCAACGTTTGCGCCAAGCGAGGGTGTCGACCTTAACGCGCCACTCAAGGCTGACGCCGCGGATAATGAGTGCAGTAACGATGAGTAACAGCGGCAAATAAAAGCCCGAGAAGAGCGTCGCGTACCACTCCGGGAAGGCCGCGAAGATGGAGGCACCAGCGACGATGAGCCAGACCTCGTTGCCGTCCCAGACAGGACCGATGGCGCGCACCGCGGCGGTACGGCGCGCATCGCTGTCCGCGGCGGATTCCCCGCGCAAGAAAGGCAAGAGCATGCCCACGCCGAAGTCGAATCCTTCAAGCACGAAGTAGCCCGTGAAGAAGAAGGCGATGATGATAAACCACACGGTGTTGAGATCCATGACTACTTCCCCTTCTTGTTCGTGGCACCGGCTGCAGCCGCGCCCGCAGCAGAATCGCTAAAGCTCAGAGGCTGTAGCTCAGTATCTTCACCCGGCCCATAAAGAGCCGCAGCCAGGTCTTTTTCATCCCCGTCGCGCAGGCCCGGCTGATTGAGCCCCATCACTGCGTAGCGGCGCATGAGCCAGAACCAGATGACGGCCAAGATGCCGTAGAGCAACGTGAAGACAATGAGACTCGTCCACACCACCCACTCCGGGTGATCGGAGGCGCCAAAGTCCACGATGAGGTGAATCTTTTCTGCTGAACCGGCGGCTTCCGGATTGGGAGCGACGATCCATGGCTGGCGGCCCATCTCGGTGAAGATCCAGCCCGAGAAGTTCGACAGCCACGGTGCGGGCAGCGCCAGCAGTGCCGCGCTGGACATCCACTTCGCCTGCGGCACGCGGTGGCTCCGCGTGGTCCACAGTGCGACGAGAGCCAAGATGACCGGCACCGCGAGGAAGCCGATCATGAGGCGGAAGGACCAGTACGTCACGAAGAGATTGGGAGTGTAATTGCCTGGCCCGTAGAGCGCTTCATACGTTTGCTGCAACTCGTTGACGCCGCGCAGCTCGACGCCGCTGAAGGTTCCCTTCGCCAGGAAAGACAGAACGTAGGGCACGTCGAGCATATGCACGGCGGTCTCACAGTTGTTCATCGAGGAAAACGACAAGATGGAAAATGCTGGGTCCATTTCGGTCTCGCACAGTGCTTCGGCGGAGGCCATCTTCATCGGCTGTTGGACGAACATGAGCTTGCCAAGGAAGTCACCCGTGAGCGCAACGGCTGCCGTACCGACCAGGATGACCCAGGAACCGAAGCGGGTGAGGCTGCGCCAGATTCCTGCTGCGTGCCCATGGGCATCGCCTGCGCGGGCCTCGCGCAGCATCCACCATCCGGCAACGCCGGCAACAAGCGTGCCGCCCAGGATCCAACCGCCGGCGACCGCATGTGGGAAGGCCTGTAGCGCGGTGGGGTTGGTAAGCAGTGCCCAGAAATCCGTGAGTGTTGCACGGCCCTTGACTTCGTCAAAAGCAGCGCCCACGGGGTGCTGCATGAAAGAGTTGGCGACGATGATGAAGTATGCGGAGACATTCACCGCGATAGCGACCGTCCAGATGGCGGCGAGGTGAGCCCATTTGGGCACGCGGTCCCAACCGAAGATCCACACGCCCAGGAAGACGGATTCGAAGAAGAAGGCCGCGAGTCCCTCGAATGCGAGCGGGGCGCCGAAAACATCGCCCACGAAGCGGGAGTATTCGGACCAGTTCATGCCGAATTGGAATTCCTGCACAATGCCGGTGACTACGCCCATGGCGAAGTTGATGAGGAAGAGATTTCCGAAGAACTTCGTGGCCCGGAACCATTCAGGGTTGCCGGTGCGGTGCCACACAGTCTGCATGATGGCCACCATCGGCCCTAGCCCCAGGGTCAGCGGCACAAAAATGTAGTGGTAGACAGTCGTAATGCCGAACTGCCACCTCGAGATATCAACGAGATCCAAAACGCACCCGTCCTTTAATTCCGAATGCGCGCCCCGCATTTTGTGCGGACGTGCGCATTAGTATCAACCCGTGGTGAAAATCCGCGGTTATTTAATATAGTCGCTCCGGAAGTGCGGATAGTTCCGGGCCATGAGCAAAAGCACATTATCGGCCACGTGTTTGCGTCATGCTGGTGTGTAACCCGGAGAAAATACCCACGTTCCGATTGGCTTCTTCTAGAACGAGACGGCCTTGAGATTGAAGCCGTTTGTGCCATTTTTTACGGCAATACTTCCGGCTGTATGTAGCGGGGCCGAAAACATGGGGGCGAATTTCAATCCAACGCGTGCTGCCGGTACAATAACTATCCATTGGGCCTTTAGCTCAGTTGGTAGAGCTACGGACTTTTAATCCGCAGGTCCCGGGTTCGAGCCCCGGAGGGCCCACAAAACGGCGTTTCCCCTAGAAGACTTACTTTCTAGGGGAAACGCCGTTTTCTAGCTCTGGCGAAGTTATCGAGCTAGCGAGAGGGTTTCTGACGCTTTGGTTCTAATGCGCACTAAATCGTGCAAAGAGGGCGAACGTCGTCTTGCCCGCCGTCGACCGGCGTGGTCAGGAAGGCACAGTCTCACCAACCGCGGTTAGTCACGATGAACTTTACGGTGGCCCATTGCTCTGGCGTTAGGTAGGGGGGGGGTGCGGGAGAGAACGAAACCCGAAAGACGATCTGGGTCTCCGATAATGGTGAGGGAGTAGTCCTCGGCGAGGTACGTGACTCGGTAGTTGACCGGTCCGTTTTCGTTCTGGAAGGGAATTCCGGAGAAGTTTACGCGCAACGAAGCGTCACTACGCACACTTGCCGTGCCGTGGATTCCGGATCGCCCGCCCAGGTAGGTTCGGCAGGAATTGTCCACGGAATCGTGCGGGCGTCGATGACCGAATACTTCGCAACAGAGTTGGAGCCGCACTGTAGCTGCGCTGGTTGCGGCAGGGCAGCTACTTAGTACCAGGTTCCTTGAAACTTGTTTAGATTAACCTGACCGCCGAATTCCGGCAGAGGATTAGCGCTGCCGGGAAGGTTCTCTGCGGTGAACTGAGAGGAACCGCCGCCCAACCTGCCGCCGTCAAAAATATCTTGGGCCGAAGCTGGAGGGGCGTTGGCAAACGAGCTAAGCATGGCCAAAACGAGAACAGAAATTTTAAACGCATCGTTGCCCATCGAGGGCTCTCCTAGAGATGGAAAGAGTGGGTGTAGAACTGTCTAGTTCTTTACCAACTTGCGGATAGCCGTCATGGCCTCTTCTAGCTTCTCCTTGGCCAGTTCACCGTCTTCGGCGGCGGCACCGGCTACGCAGTGCTCAATATGGTCTTCGAGTAAGGCCAAAGAGGCATTTTCCAGCGCGGAGGTCACCGCGGAAATCTGCGTGATGATGTCGATGCAGTATTTGTCTTCTTCGATCATGCGGTGGATGCCGCGCGTTTGACCCTCGATGCGCTTTAAACGCGCCAAATACTTCGCTTTGTTTTTGCTATCTGCGTTATATCCGTGCACGTGAGGCTCATGGCAGGCGCAGGTATGTTGCTGGTCAGACATGGTTTTCTGCGTTCATCTAGGGGTTCCTTTCAGGGCGATTTTGTATCGTTCGACATCTCCAGTATATTTTTAAAACGTTGCTTCAAGGCAACGGGCCCCCATCGTCTAGCGGCCTAGGACACCGCCCTTTCACGGCGGCGGCACGGGTTCGAATCCCGTTGGGGGTACGAAGCTCTTTCGCTTCATACCGGTCTTTTTTAAGGCCACAATTCAATATGGCCCTGTGGCGCAGTTGGTTAGCGCGCCGCCCTGTCACGGCGGAGGTCGCGGGTTCAAGTCCCGTCAGGGTCGCCATATTGCAAGCCGGTTCCAGGATTGGGGTCGGCTTTTGTCATGTCCAAGTCCCATTCCGGTGGCGCAATTGTGTTCTGTGTCATGCGCTCTTTGCTTAGATCTTTAGTCGGTATCTGCGTGCAGTGTGTGCCCGAGATAATCGGTGAACAGGATAGGTATGGCAGTGGAGCACGACTAGGCCTGCTAGACGCGGTGGCTGCGCTGGTGCTTGCCCTCACTGGGGTTGCTACCTGGCCGACGCGTGCGGAGGGTGCTGGCGCGACGTCGGAAAGCGCGGCGTTAATTTTGGATGCATTGAGCTCGATGACATAGCCAGGGTCAAAGTCGACCTTCGAGCCAATGGGTTTCGATAGGCCGCAAGTCGCGACCAACGCCGCACGGTCAAACGAGACTCAACGCGAGACCTATGGCGAGGATCGTCCTAACTGACAATTTGAGCATCTCTGTTCGACGATCTGGAGCCTTCGTTGGCAACTGTGCAGGTTTCTTTTTCTTGGCCGAGCGCTGGTCGCGTTAGCCCCGCCGTGGAAGCAAAGCAGCGCCAAATAGCCCTAAAGAATTGTCCTGAAATTGCTGTTAAGGTGCGGATTTGTCTAGCTTTAAGAGTGTTGTGTAGAGTAATTATTCGTGCCAGAGAGCACAGCAACAATAGAATATGGCCCTGTGGCGCAGTTGGTTAGCGCGCCGCCCTGTCACGGCGGAGGTCGCGGGTTCAAGTCCCGTCAGGGTCGCCGAAGTCCTCAGTGGCTTCTGGCCAGATAGCTCAGTCGGTAGAGCACACGCCTGAAAAGTGTGGGGTCGCCAGTTCGATCCTGGCTCTGGCCACAAATCAACCCCCTTCTTCAGAAGGGGGTTCTTTTGGTTTTGCAGAAATGGTTTAATGGGCCACATGACTACTTCTGTTGCACACCAAACTGACACCTCCCGCTTCGTAATTACCGTCGATGGGGAAGAGGCCGGCTTCGCGGAGTACGCCGACACCGCAGAAACCCGCGATTTCCACCACACCGTGGTCCACAAGGGCTTCCAAGGCCAGGGCCTGTCCAAACCACTCATCAAGGCCGCCCTGGAGGATGAATCAACCGCCGGCAAGCGTGTCATCGCCAGCTGCTCTGCCGTCGCGGGCTTCATCGAGAAGAACCCGGAATACCAGCACTTGCTCGAGAACTAAAACCTAAAAGTGGACCCCACGTTCGTCTGGGGCCCACTTTGCCGCGCTTGGCGACGTCGCAAAGCAACAGCTAGATGTAGTAGTCTGGGTCGACCAGTTTGATGCACTCGTCCTTCTTGCGCGGCCTATTTGTGGCCGGAATGCCGATGGCAATGTGCTGTGCCGGCACGTCCTTGGTGACGACCGCGTTTGCGCCGATAGCGGAGCCCTCACCGATGGTGATAGGGCCCAGCACTTTGGCACCAGCACCGATAGTGACGTTGTCCTCAACGGTGGGGTGGCGCTTGGTCTGAGTAAGAACCTGACCACCCAGGGTGACGCCGTGATAAATCATGACGCCGTCTCCGATTTCGGCGGTCTCACCAATCACGATGCCCATGCCGTGGTCAATGAAGAAACGGCGGCCAATGGTGGCTCCAGGGTGAATCTCAATGCCGGTGAAGAAGCGGTTAATCTGCGCCAGAATTCGTGCAGGGCCACGCCATCCGCGCTTCCACATCCAGTGACAGATCCGGTGAACCCAAATCGCGTGCAAGCCTGAGTAGACAATGGCATTTTCTGCATCACCACGGGCAGCTGGATCATGATCACGGGCGTTCGCCAAATCCTCGCGGATCATCTTCAGGATGTTCATGTGGTTCATACTACTGTCATAGAAAAAGCACCCACCAAGAAGACGGGTGCTTTAAATTCAGAAAGCTTATGCTTCGCGGATGTCCTCGAAGAGGACGGTGGAGACGTAGCGCTCACCGAAGTCCGGCAGGACGACCACGATGGTCTTGCCCTTGAACTCTGGGCGTGCAGCCAGCTTCAAAGCAGCGGAGACGTTCGCGCCAGCGGAGATGCCAACGAGCAGACCCTCGTCGGTTGCCAGCTTGCGGGAGGTTGCGATTGCCTCCTCGTTGGTGGCGGTCAGGACCTCGTCGAGAAGCTCGCGGTCGAGAACCTCAGGGACGAAGTTTGCGCCGATGCCCTGGATCTTGTGCGGACCTGCGTGACCCTCGGAAAGAACAGGGGAGTCAGAAGGCTCGACTGCAGCCAGGTGCAGGTCCGGGTTCTGGGACTTCAGGTAACGGCCCACACCGGTAACGGTGCCGCCGGTGCCCACGCCTGCGACGAAGGCATCAACCTTGCCCTCTGCGTCCTTCCAGATCTCCGGACCGGTGGTTGCCTCGTGGATCTTCGGGTTTGCCTCGTTGGCGAACTGGGAAGCGAGGATGGCGTTGTCGGTGTTGGCGATAATCTCGTTTGCCTTGTCGACTGCGCCCTTCATGCCGGCAGCACCTGGGGTGAGGACAATCTCTGCACCGTAAGCGCGCAGCAGAACCTTGCGCTCGTTGGACATGGTCTCCGGCATAGTGAGGATGACCTTGTAACCCAAGGTGGCGCCAGCGAAGGCAAGTGCAATACCGGTGTTGCCGGAGGTTGCCTCAACGATGGTGCCGCCTGGCTTCAGCTCGCCGGATTCAACGGCGGCGTCGATAATGGCCTTGCCAATACGGTCCTTAACGGAGTTAGCAGGGTTAAAGGACTCAACCTTAACGAGAATCTCGGCGTCGAGGCCCTCGGTGAGGCGGTTGAGGCGTACCAGCGGAGTGTTACCGATGGTTTCCAGAATGTTGTTGTAAACAGCCATTTTGTGGACTCCTTTGGAAATTTGTTCTTGCGTACCCCAGTCACTGTACACCACGCCACTAGACCAAGTGGTATATAAATTCTGTACCGATCATTCGGGCACCGTTTGTTGGATTCCGATCAATGTTTAATGGTAAGGCGATTTATTATTACCCCCGTTCGCCGGTTATACTGCGGTGAAGGTGTTCTTTTACCCCCGAATTGTGTGGTGGGTATGGGTGCACCTACTGGTTACCCCCAACTAGGAGAGATTCTCATGGAGCCGCATCGCCTCAAAGATGATGACGAAGCCGTACGCGCCGCCCTGTCTTCCCTGAAGACCGCAACCGGCATTCCCGTCACGATGTATGGAACCCTACTTCCTGATAACCGCCTGCAAATCACTCAGTGGGTTGGGCTTCGCACTCCCGCTTTGCAAAACCTCATTATCGATGCCGGTGTAGGCGTCGGTGGTCGCGTTGTTAGCACGCGGCGCGCGGTTGGTGTCTCGGACTACTCTCGCGCGACGACCATCTCGCACGAAAATGACCGTCACATCCAGGACGAGGGCCTGCACTCCATTGTTGCTGTTCCCGTTACTGTACATCGCGAAATCCGTGGAGTGCTTTACGTGGGTGTCCACTCGCCGGTGCGCCTGGGTGACAAAGTCATCGAAGAGGTGACCATGACTGCCCGCTGCCTGGAGCAAGATTTGGCAGTTAACTCCGCTATGCGTCGCGCCGACGGCGGCAAGAGTGGCGCAGCGCGCGGCCATGTCATGAACGGTGCGGAGTGGGAGCAGGTTCGCTCCACGCACTCCAAACTGCGCATGTTGGCTAATCGGGTTGAGGATGAAGACCTGCGCAAGGAGCTTGAAGCTCTGTGCGACCAGATGGTTTCCCCGGTGCGGGTCAAGCAGTCCACCAAGCTTTCTGCTCGCGAACTCGACGTCTTGTCCTGTGTCGCGCTCGGTCATACCAATGTGGAGGCCGCAGAAGAAATGGGCATTGGTGCCGAGACCGTTAAGTCTTACTTACGCTCTGTGATGCGTAAATTGGGCGCACACACTCGCTACGAAGCGGTCAATGCTGCCCGTCGAATTGGCGCTTTGCCCTGATAGATTCAACTTTTTAGACCGGATGCCCCTGAAGCTCGCAGAAGTTTTTCAGGGGCATCCGGTAGTTTAGGGAGATGTGAAAGACCAATTTATTGTCTCCGGCGGTGCTCGACTCGAAGGCACGGTTGTGGTTGATGGCGCCAAGAACAGCGTCCTCAAGCTCATGGCCGCAGCCCTTCTCGCAGAGGGCACTACGACGCTGACCAACTGTCCGCAAATCCTCGATGTGCCCCTGATGTGCAAAGTTCTTGAAGGTCTCGGCTGTGAAGTGGAAATTGACGGCTCCGTCGTTTCCATCACGGTCCCAAAGAAACCGCAGTCTAATGCTGATTTTGATGCAGTCCGGCAGTTTCGCGCTTCAGTTTGCGTGCTCGGCCCACTGACTGCTCGGTGTGGTCATGCCAAGGTAGCGCTGCCTGGCGGAGACGCTATTGGTTCGCGACCACTCGACATGCACCAATCGGGTCTGGAAAAGATGGGTGCCCGCACACGCATTGAACATGGTGCTGTGGTTGCGGAAGCTGATGGACTTCATGGTGCAAGCATCAAGCTCGACTTCCCTTCGGTGGGTGCTACGGAAAATATCCTTACCGCCGCAGTTTTGGCAGACGGAGAGACCGTTCTTCACAACGCAGCGCGCGAACCCGAGATCGTCGACCTGTGCACGATGCTCAAGGAAATGGGTGCAAATATCGAGGGGGAGGGAAGCTCTACCATCACGATTCGGGGTGTGGAGAAGCTGCATCCAACCGAGCATAAGGTCATCGGAGATCGCATCGTTGCGGGCACGTGGGCCTATGCGGCGGTTATGACGCAAGGCGACATTACGGTCGGTGGAATCGCTCCGCGCCATCTTCACCTGCCGCTGGAGAAGCTGAAGTCCGCCGGCGCGGAAATCGAGGCTTATGACAACGGTTTCCGTGTCTGCATGCGCAAGCGCCCAGTAGCGGTGGACTATCAGACTCTGCCTTACCCGGGATTTCCTACTGACTTGCAGCCGATGGCCATCGGTCTTTCTGCGATTGCGGATGGTACCACCATCATCACCGAGAACGTCTTCGAGTCCCGCTTCCGCTTCGTGGACGAGATGCTGCGCCTTGGCGCCGATGCACAGGTGGACGGTCACCACGTGGTCATCCGTGGCCAGGAAAGGCTGTCGTCCACGCATGTGTGGAGTTCCGATATTCGGGCGGGCGCCGGTTTGGTTCTATCCGCACTGTGCGCGGATGAGGTGACTACGGTGCATGACGTCTTTCATATTGACCGCGGGTATCCCAATTTTGTGGAGAACCTGACGCGTCTAGGGGCTACCATCGAGCGCACCCAAGAGCCGGAGCTTTATTAAACGCTTGACGACGTCTCTTTCACTCCCCAGCATGCACGCCAAAAGGCGTTGTGTGCTGGGGATTTGTGTTGGTTGGATGTGGTGTGTAGCTTTATGTGAGTCAGCGCGACCGACAGCGCCCCAAAGTCACGCAGTGACTGGCTGAAGTGGCGGGAGGAAAACAGGCCCTGACGAAAATAATTTTTTGCTCATGATGAGCTGTCACTATTTAAATGGTGGCTGTTTGTTGTGTGGTGATGATGTCTGAGAACTCAATAGTGTGCCAATGTACTTTT
>NZ_KV788284.1:0-34081 GCF_001807215.1 Corynebacterium sp. HMSC05D08
AGACTCCGTGACCAAAAACTCCATAGACATCACATTACTGGCCTAGTGGTGGCTGTGTCTGTTGCCTTAATGACGCTGGTGACCTATTGGACTGTGTCAACCTCGTTAACGGCGACCGTCGACAAGCAGCTTGCGCAGCAGGCCGACGTCTTGATCCAACAAAGCCAGGACCCGCGCTTCATCGAGACAATTGATCAAGAAATTGCACAATTCAAGCTATACAACCCCTCAACGCGAATTGCAGTTTCGTCTCCATCTCGGAGTTCTACCTACGGTGACGCGATTCCTGTTGGCGGCGAGTTCCGCAAAATTGATGATCACACCGAATCTTCCGTTCGGACCGTTGGCGGCGAACGCATCTTGGCCATCCGCCACGACTTGGACTCAACTGTTGTCCTAGCTCGCGATCTTGCGGAGACTAAAGAGCTGATCTCTGCAATCGGTTCGATGTTGTTGGTGATCGTTGCACTGGGTTTTCTGTTGGCTATCTTTGCCGGCATGGTGGCCTCAAAGACCGGTATGCAGCCTATCTCTCGTCTCAAGCGTGCGGTGGACTACGTTACGCAGACCAACGACCTACGGCCAATTGAGGTCGTGAACAACGACGAGATGGCGCAGCTTACCGTCTCCTTTAACCAGATGCTGGAAGCACTCCAGCAGTCGCGTGTTCAACAGAGACAGTTCGTCACTGATGCTGGTCACGAGCTGAAGACTCCGCTTACGTCGATGCGTACGAATATTGAGCTGCTCCTGATGATGAACAAGTCCGGCGGCGGATGCGGCATCAGCGAAAAAGATCGACGTGATCTTGAAGATGACGTGATGTCGCAGATGTCGGAGCTTTCTGCCCTCATCGGTGATCTTGTGGATTTGGCCCGTGGGGACGCCAATGAGAAAGCGCCGGAGCCGGTCGCTCTGATGGAAGTGCTGGAATCTTCGCTTGCGCGCGCTAGACGACGCCGCCCTGACGTGAAGTTCCGTGTCCGGTTTATCCCGTGGGTGTTGGAGGGGGACCCGTTTGCTCTTGGTCGTGCGACCTTGAACCTGATGGACAATGCCGCAAAGTGGTCGCCGGCCACCGGAACTGTGCGCGTATCCATGCAGCAGATCAGTGAGCATGAAGTCCGTTTGCGCGTGGATGACTCAGGTCCTGGTATCCCGCCAGAGGAGCGAGAAAAGGTCTTCGAGCGCTTCTATCGTTCAGCCGAAGCTCGCTCTATGCCCGGCTCAGGTCTTGGTTTGGCCATTGTGAAGTCCGTGATCGAGCGACACGAGGGTGCCATTGAAATCAAGGAGTCCAGCGATGGCGGTACCCGCATGGAGGTAACTCTTCCGGGCTACCGAGGAGAGGGGGACCCCTTTGTTGACAGCTTGTCTGAGCCTGACTTCGCGCAGGAGGAATCTTCACCTTCGGATCGCGGCACCATCTTCGCTGAACGGTGGTTCAATCAGGGCTAATATTCTGGATGGCTTTTGCATGCATTTCGGCCCAGCCGTGCAGGTCACGATATGCAGGATTCTTTCAGGAATTCTTAGTAGCCTTACAGAGTTGATACAGATGTACTCCAGCACGGTACGGCACAATTCTGGATATGAACATGAGGAACTCGAACATGAATGGGCCTGAGGGCCAGGGGCAGCGCGGCGAACAGCTGGGCAATGACTACTTTTCTAATTCGGCTGGATGGAACCAGCCGCGCAATCAGCAAGGTGGTAGCCCGTCTCCGAACAATCACCCGCCGAGCAATCACCCATCAGGCATGCAGTCGCAAGGCGGGAGTGCAGCCAATGGTGCTGGTGGCGGCACTGCCTGGAATACCGCGCAGGCTCCGCAAGGCAGCCAAGGCAATGGCAGTCAGATGTATGGAAACCAAGGTCGAGGAGCATCGCCGTACCGCAGCGGATTTGGAAACCCGGGCGCAAACCAAGCACAGAGTCCAGCTCAAGGATTCTACAACCAAGGCATGTCGGCGGGGGAGACTGACAACGGTGTGACTCTGATTGGCGAGCAACGCCCACCGAAGGAGAAGAAAAAGGTGGGGCTCGGTACCGCGATGGCGTTGATGCTCGCTGGCGCCGTTGCCGTTGGCAGCATCACTGGCATTGCGCTGGGTGGAAGCAATAAAAATGACACCAGCACTGTGAACGAGGTCCTCAAAAATGCGCCAGTGGCAAACAGCACCGGCGAGGAGCCCGCAAAGGGCTCGGTCGAGGCGGTAGCCGCTAAGGTTCTTCCAGCTGTTGTCTCGATTGAGGCCTATGGGCAAAGCGGTGCCGCAGAGGGATCGGGTTCGATCATCTCCCCTGACGGCTACGTGTTGACCAACCACCACGTTGTGGCTGGGGCTGAAAACGGCGGCCAGCTGCGCGTCACGATGAATGACGGCAGCAAGCACGCCGCAGAAGTTGTTGCCTCGGACGCCAATACGGACGTAGCAATCGTTAAGATCGCTGATGTCTCAGGTCTTCCATACCTTGAGTTCGGGGACTCCGATGCCGTGGCTGTGGGCCAGGAAGTCGTGGCCGTGGGTTCCCCGCTGGGCCTTAACGCAACGGTGACCTCCGGCATTGTTTCCGCGAAGAACCGTCCGGTTCGCGCCTCCCAAGGAGGCGGGGAGAGCTCGCTTGTCGACGCCATCCAAACTGACGCTGCGGTCAATCCCGGCAACTCCGGTGGCCCACTCGTGGACATTAATGGCAATTTGGTGGGAATGAATTCCATGATTGCCTCCTTGTCCAATTCTGGCTCGAGTGAGGCTGGATCTATTGGCTTGGGGTTCGCTATCCCGTCGAACTTTGCCAAGCGCATGGCTGAGCAACTTATCAACAACGGTTCTGTAAAGCACCCAACGCTGGGTGTGAAGGTCGATGCGCGAGACAGTGGTAACGGTGCTCGCATCGTGGAAGTCGAGCCAGATAGCCCAGCTGAGAAAGCGGGGCTGAAAGCGGGTGATCTTGTGACCCGTGTCAATGATCGCCTAATCGATAACTCGGATTCCCTCATCGCAGCAGCTCGTTCGCAGGACTTTGGCGCCAAGGTCACTCTTGAGGTCAGCGGCGAAGACGGCAAAGATCCCCGACAGGTAGAGGTAACCCTGTCAGGGGGGTAAGTTATCTAACAACTACAGAACATATTTCAGACGTATTCCAAGAAGACGCCTTGATATATCGGCCCTATTTAAGGAGCAACTTTGGCACACGATGCTGATATCGAGACCAACACTGGCGCCATTGAAGTCCCGGAATCCACTGGAGCGCTTTTGGACGTCGCTGAGCCAGATGATGCATTCCTCTTCGCGAGCGAGCAAGAGCAAGGCCTCAATGCTCCTCGCCGCGCACTGGTTGTGATTGTTACTGATCATCCTGAGCGGCACGCTGAGGGAACCTCGCGTTTGGTCGGGGAGTTGTTGGCGGAAGCTGAGTTTCAGGTTGATGGCTCAATCATTGTCCGCTCGAAGAAGTCCAAGATTCGGCAGGTTATAGAGACAGCCGTTGTTGGTGGCGTCGATTTGGTCCTTACGATTGGCGGCACAGGCGTTGGGCCACGTGACAAGACCCCTGACGCTACGCGTTCGGTGCTCGACCAAATGGTTCCTGGAATCGCTCAGGCGCTTCGTTCCTCTGGTCAAGCTTGTGGCGCTGTAGACGCGTGTACCTCTCGTGGTATCTCTGGCGTTTCGGGGTCCACGGTCATCGTGAACCTTGCGTCTTCTCGCGCGGCAGTGCGTGACGGCATGGCTACTCTTGCGCCGTTGGTCCACCACCTTATTGATCAGCTGCAGAAATATAGCGTTCAATAAGCGGCGAGGAGCTGATTAAAATGGTTCAACCCGGCAAGCGTCGCCGCGTGGTTCGCCGTGCTGAGAGCAACTATGACCGCACAGCAGATCGTCCGGACTTTGTCCCCGCGTTTGATGAAACTGGGGATGAGCGCGGCTCGGACGCCACACGCGAGGTAACTCTGGACGAGGAACAGCCGGCTGAACAGCCACACAATGAGCAGTTCTATCGTGAACAGATTCCTCCGCACTATGGGGCATAGGTGAAGTCTCCAAGCCGACCCCTTGGGTTAAACGATCAATCCTTGACGGACAGGTCTACAAGGACAAGGCAAGATTGAGACCCGAGAGCACGTTCAAAGAAGAAGATGAAAAAGGGGCTCCGCGTCCTCCCATGACGGAAGGTGCGGAGCCCCTTGGTGGTTTAGAAGAAACCACAGCGGCAATTAATTCCTCGCGGAATTAAGCCTGGTGACGGCCAGGGGAGTCTGGGTCAACGGTGGTGTCGCCAGCTACGGAGTTCGGGGAAGTTGCAACCTTTTGCGCCTCCATGAGGTCGCGAATCTCGGTAAGCAGCTGCTCTGTGGTCGGAGCCGGCTCTTCTGGGTCAACGCCCTGGCGGCGCTTTGCTGCTTCAGTGATCTTGTTGATCGGCATAACGATTAAGAAGTAAACAACAGCGGCGATGATGAGGAAGTTGATTGCCGCGGTGAGGACTGCACCGAAGTCCATGAAGGTGGACTCGTTGTCGGTGATCTGGAAACCAAGACCGGAGTAGTCTGCAGAACCGAAGGAGTTGATCAACGGCTGGATAAGGCTGTCGGTTACAGCGGTAACGATAGCGGTGAATGCGCTACCGATGATGACTGCGACAGCCAGCTCGATGACGTTGCCGCGGAGGATGAAGTCTTTAAAGCCCTTCAGCATGTGTTGGTGTTCCTTTCCTAAAAACACTTTGTGGCCCCGCCCCTGTAAGACACTGTGGAAGTTCCTGAGCCAAGTGTTTGTGTTTATTATCAGCAGGGCTAGCGCGGACTAACCTTAGTGATTTTTAGTGGATATGTCAACAGCTATTTGTGAGCGCTGTGGCTTTTTCATCCAGTGGCACGCTGCCCAACGATGACTACCGTGAGAGGTTGGCTCAGTGAGGCGGAAGCAACTGCGTCAGCCTGGCTGGCTGGGAGTGCGAGTAAAAGGGTAGAGGCATCCTCGCCATCGCGCGAGCTAGTGGTAGCAACAACCCGGCCACCAGCGGCGATGACGCTTCCAGCGGGGGATGTGGTGCCGATTAAATCGGAATTGGAGTTTCCGGCGATGACGTTTACTGTGTCTCCATGATGGAGATGCGGAAGGATATCCGGTTCTGCGAGTTTGAGCGGAATCATGTGGGATTCCTCTCCGAAAGTATTTAGCGTGGAATTGTTCACTAAGTTGTCTACAAGCTCTGGGCTCAGCAGCCTGGCGTCGGTGACGAGTTCGCCGCTTGCAGCCGCTGCAACGACTACTCTGCCCTCCAACTTTTCGAGGTCCGTGTCAACCGCAGAATCGGGCAGGATGTGGGATGGCACTGGAGCTAACGTGAGGTCCTCTGCTTGTAGGGCGCTGCCTGCCGGCACGTCTCGGGCAAAGACTACCGCCTGCGGAAGCTCGCGACGAGCATGAAGGGCGCTGAGGCCCGCACCGATAATGAGGACGGCAGCGAGTACGCGACGAACGAGCAGTGATCGTCGATGCCCAGGGGTACGAATTGAGCGAAGGATCGTTTTAGCTTCCATGTGGTTTTAGACTCCGTTGGGGCCCTGGAGGTTCCCAATCGCCCAAACTGCGCTCCAAACGTGGCAGGAATAAGCCTAGGTGAGGCAGGGGTAAGAAGCTAAGAAAACAAGAAGTTAAGAAGCTATAGCCACTGGAAATCCCGTTCGGTGAGAATGCCATCGACTGGGCGGTCATGGTCTTCGCGGGGGAGCTTGCGGATCTCCGAGGAGTGAACGACCGCTATGACGGGCGGGCGGCCAGTGGGGAGGGGCGTAAGCGCTCGATCATAGTACCCGGCTCCTTTTCCTAGGCGGTAGCCTTCAGTATCCACGGCCATTGCAGGGGCAAATATGAGGTCAACGCCAGCGAGGATGGAACTGGTGGAACGCTTGCCTTTTGGTTCGGCAATACCTAAGGCGCCGGGCTGCATGGACTCTGGACCGGAATAAAGCGCCCAATAAAGGTGTCCGTCATCGCCAGAAATGGGCAGGTAAAGGTGTTTGCACGCCGCCGCGAGGGTTTCCACAAATGCGCTGCCGCCGGGCTCAGAACCCAAAGGGTTGTATGCCGCGATGTTCATCGAGGGGGTGAGCAAGGCGGCAGCACCATGGCACCATGCGGCGTCGGCATCAGCTTTTTCCTCGGGAGTACGGGCACGGCGCATAGCGAGCAGCTCTGCGCGAAGGGCGTCTTTTTGTGTAGCTATCTCACTCATAGAGCAAATAGTAATTGCTGGTGTATCGCTGCACGAAAGAAAATGCTCTGCCTGTAAGCTCAAACTTATGGCTAATAACAACGAGGGCTCCCTTCATGGGATCAAGACAGTTGTAGTGCCGGCTGCGGGCCTGGGCACTCGCTTTTTGCCAGCGACCAAGACTGTCCCGAAAGAATTGCTCCCCGTAGTGGACACACCAGGTATCGAGCTCATCGCGGAAGAAGCGGCGGCGGTTGGTGCTCTGCGTCTTGCGGTGATTACCGCCCCGAATAAGCAGGAAGTGATGCGTCACTTCGATGCCTTCCCAGAGTTGGTGGAGACGCTCGACGCACGCGGTAAAGATGAGCAGGTGGCAAAGGTGCAGCGTGCCGGCCAGCTAATTCATCCGATTTCTGTACCGCAGGAAAAGCCGTTGGGGCTCGGCCATGCAGTGGGCTTGGCTGAATCGGTGCTAGATGATGACGAAGAATGCTTCGCAGTCATGCTTCCTGATGACATCGTTCTCCCAGCAACCGTCATGGAAGAGATGGCACGCGTGCGCGCCGCCGTAGGCGGCTCCGTGCTATGTGCATTTGAGGTCGACCGCGAAGAGACCTACAACTACGGAGTCTTCGACGTTGAGGACACCAATGTGCCCGGCGTCAAGAAGGTTGTCGGAATGGTGGAGAAACCTGAACCTGAGGATGCTCCCTCTAATCTCGTAGCTACTGGCCGCTACCTTCTCGACCGCAAGATCTTCGATGCCCTGCGCCGCATTAAGCCAGGCAAGGGTGGGGAGCTGCAGCTGACCGATGCAATCGAGCTGCTCATCCAGGAAGGCCACCCGGTTCACGTTGTTGTTCACCGCGGTAAGCGCCATGACCTGGGTAACCCAGGTGGATACATTCCTGCCAACGTGGACTTCGGCCTACACCATGAGAAGTATGGCCCGGCTTTGTACAAGGCAATCAAGCAAATCATTGCCGAGTATGAGGCGGAAAAGGGTATCAACTAGCCTAAGGCAGTAGGCAGAGAAGGGAAGGCGGCAGTCCATGCGTTCGGTAGATGACCAGCTTGCTTTGATTACTGATGCGGCGGTGACACCGGAACCAGTGCGTATTGCAATTGCAAACTCACTGGGGTTGATGTGTGCCGAGGAAGTGCAAGCTAATCAGCCGCTTCCCGGGTTCCCTCAGGCGGCTATTGATGGTTATGCAGTGCGTGCCGTCGACGTTGGAGGCGAGCGCGCTCTGAGGGCACGACGTTCCTCGGAGGAGGACGTGGAAGAAGAGGAGTCCGCTGCAGAAGTGGAGCGCTCTATTCCTGTGGTCGGTGAGGTCCCCGCGGGCTCTCGCCAGCCACTGCGCCTGCAACCTAAGCAAGCAGTGCGGGTCTATACGGGCGCGCCATTGCCCACGCTTGCCGACGCCGTTCTTCCCCTTGAATGGACTGACCGCGGAAGAAAACGCGTAACCGCGCACCGGCCAGTTCGCTCTGGTGACTTCGTACGTCGAGTTGGCGACGATATTCAGCCGGGTGACGTTGCGGTCTCGGCGGGAACCATCCTTGGCCCAGCACAGATTGGGCTCCTTGCTGCGGTGGGGCGCTCAAAGGTCTTGGTTTATCCGCGACCTCGCGTAACTATCTTGTCTTTCGGTAAGGAATTAGTGGATATTGACCGCGAGCCGGGCTTGGGTCAAGTCTTTGACGTTAACTCTTATTCCTTGGCAGCTGCTGCGAAAGAAGCAGGCGCCGATGTACACCGCGTAGGAATTGCGGAGGGAGAGCCACGCCGCATCCGTGAGGCACTGGAAACCCATATTGGCCGCAGTGAGGTTCTCGTGATTTCCGGTGCCGTCGGCGGTGCCGGCTCCCAAACTGTGCGTGAAGTCCTCAACGAACTGGGAGATATTGATACTTCTCGTGTGGCCATCCATCCCGGTTCGGTCCAGGGGTTCGGCCTATTGGGCGAGGAGCGTATCCCGACGTTCCTCCTTCCCTCGAATCCAGTCTCAGCACTCGTCATCTTTGAAGTGTTTGTGCGCCCATTGATTCGTTTGTCTCTGGGGAAACGCAATGCAAACCGTCGTGTGGTGCGGGCGCGAGCTCTCAATCACATGGAGTCCCGCCCGGGCCGTCGTGGGTTTATTCGTGCGCGCTTGATGCGCGACGCAGAAACCGCTGATTACCTGGTTGAGGGCTTGGGCGGTGCGTCTGGTGCACCTGCCCACCTGTTGGCTGGTTTGTCCGAAGCTAATGCGATGATCCGAATTCCGGAAGAAGCCACGGAGATTCGTCCTGGTGATGTGGTCGACGTTTTGTTCCTCACACAGCGAAGCTAAACATGCTTGATCCTTTTGGTACTGCGGCGGCTCGGCTGCGCAGGCCCTCGAGCGGCCCGCCTGATCCTGAACACCCAGGGTGGCCCGAGTCCACTTCATACGTGAAGTTGCACCCCTCTGCTGCCTTGGAGGAAGGCGCTCGTCTGCGACTGCGTCCATTGATGCGCAAAGATGGGGAAGCGTGGCGCATTCAACGTATCGCCGATGAGGAACACCTGCGCCCGGTCGAACCGACGATGCCAGCATCGTGGGCCGATGCGCATTCACACAGTGCATGGCGCAACCATCTCATGTTCTTACGCGAATCTGCGCGCTCGGGTTCCGTGTTGCCTTTGATTATTGAGCTAGACGGGGATTTCGTAGGACAGGTGACTTTAGGGAACATTCAGCACGGGAGTATTGGAGAGTGCTGGATTGGATACTGGGTTCATTCGGCAGTCCATCATGCGGGTGTTGCTACTGCGGCGTGTGCCTTGGGCGTGGATCACGCTTTTCGGCGCGTCGGAATGCATCGCGTGACAGCCACGTACTTGCCGGATAATCCAGCCTCCGGGAAGGTGCTGAAGGCGTGCGGCTTTCGTGAGGAAGGGTATCTACGGAGAAATCTGCACATCAATGGTGCATGGCGTGATCATCATTTAGTGGCCTTGAATCGGGAAGACTTCTCCACCACGGCGGTCGACCGTCTGCGCAGTGCTGGACGCATCGTTTAGCTGTACGCGTTGTTTGAGCGCCCTAGTGGGGGTGTAATTCGCCACTGTTTTCACACAAGTCACAACATTGTAATTTAACTGGTTTGGATACCTCTACTGGTGGCGAAAAGCGCTAACGTTGGGAGAAACTCTGCACCCTACGGAAGGTCACCTCTACCGTGTCCATTGCTGTGCCCATCATCGGCATCATTGTGGTCTGGGCCTTCGTCTTGGCTCCGTGGTTGCTGCGATCGCAGCGCCCAATGAGCCGCACCGGCGAGGCCTTTGACGATACCCGCGTCTTGTTCGAAGGCGATTCTGGAAATGTTGCTGCCCGCCGCCGTCCCCGCTTAGGCAAGCGCGACGTGCGTTTGAGCGAGGCAGACGATGAGGATTTCGAGGTCATCGATGCTGCGGACATCTCCGTGGTTGATGACAAAGAAACGGAAGCAGTAACCATCGCCGGGGCTGCCGCAAAGGCCAAGGCACATCCGCGTCAACCAGGTGCACAGCTTGGTGACAAAGCTGAAGCTGCGCAGTCCGCACTGAGCGAGGAAGCTGAGCACACCCCTGAGACGATCGAAGGTGAGCTGGTCGAGGATGACAACGAAGTCACGATCGTTGGGTCCGCAGAGACTAAGGATGAGCCTTCGAACCAATCTGAGCTAGCTCAAAATTCTGACAACCACGAAAGCGGAAGCAAAGGTGGTGCAGCGGCTGAGGATGCCGACGACGTGGAAGAGGACGACCTGCTCATCGAGGATGAAACCAAGGCTGGAGAAGACTCTGACGTAGAGGTGGCAGAGGACGTCCAAGCTGAGGAAGCAGAGGTCTTCAGCGCACCTGCCGTAGCAGACGTAGCGGAGGATGCCTACGAAATTGATTCCACTTACACCTCCCCGGTGGACTTGATGTACCCAGGTGCGGTGGACAGCGCTGAGCAGGTAAGCCAAATCCCGCATGCTATTGAAGCGGAGGAAGAGCAGGAATCTGAACTCGCTGAGGACACAGATCTCTCGGCAGACGAGGTTGCTTTTGCACAGCGCCGACTAGGTCGCGGCGGCTGGGATCCAGTAGCTGAAAAGGCTGCTTCTGCCAACCGTTACCAGCGTCGTCAGCGTACGTTGATTGGTTTGGCAGTCGCCGTCGTATTCACCGTTGCTTTAGGCATTGTTTTCGGCGGTTGGACCTGGACCTTTGCGGCCCTCGCGGGCCTGTCTAGCATCGTCTACTTGGTAGCGCTTCGGACCCAGGTGCGTCAGGAACAAGCTCTGCTGCAGCGCCGTGTCTACCATCTGCGCCGCGCTCGTTTGGGTGTGCGTAACGCTGAGGATGAAGCCTTAGCAATCCCCCGCAATTTGCGCCGTCCGGGCGCTGTAGTGCTGGAAATTGATGACGACAGCCCGGATTTTGACCACCTGCCCGTGCATTTTGACGATGACGAGTTTGACGGATTCGATGGACCCCACGCCACCAATCGCCAGCGCCGTGACGACTTGGCATCGCGCCGCGTGAGTTAGTTAAACCACGTCATCCCACACGCCGGAGGTACCGCGGCGGTGGGAACCGATGAGATGGGCATCGAACATACCGATTGCTTCCATCAGCGCGTGGCAGGTCACAGGTCCAACAAAAGTGAAACCCTCCTTCTTTAAGGCCTTGGAAAGTTCCTTGGCCTTTTCACTAGTTTTAGGGATGTCTTCCATGAACCGGGGATAGAGATTCTCCTCGGGCATGAAGCTCCAGATGAATTCACTCAGGCCACCCTTTTCGCGGAGTTTGATGGTGGCGTTGGCGTTGTTGATGGCAGCCTCGATCTTGCGGCGGTTGCGGATGATTTTGGGATTATTGAGCAACCTCTCCACTTCTGCTGGGCCAAAAGCTGCGACAGCATCAGGATTAAAGCCTGCAAATGCGATGCGGAAGTCATCTCGCTTACGCAATACCGTGGCCCAAGAGAGACCCGACTGGAAGCCTTCTAGGGTCAAACGCTCAAATAGTCCGGCTTCATCGCGGACAGGCATTCCCCATTCCGTGTCGTAATATTCGCGCAGTAGTGCAGACGTTGTGGCCCATGGTGGGCGCCCCACTCCTTCAGAATCAAACACAAGGCCGGTCTTGCCCGTTGTGTTACCTGGTTCGGAGGCTGGATTGGGCATCGATGGTGCCGCAGAAAAGTCGATAAATTGGGTGGGTGACTGGGCTGTGGCTTCTTCATCGCGCGCAAAAGGGTTGGTCATGGGCGCCAGGTTACTATCAATGATTGTGCTTTCATCGGTGTGAATATCTGATTTGTAAGTCATGATCTATTGGACTGCGCGAGTGGCTGAAAGGTTCCATTGCTTGCCAACCTGCGGTTGATTCGTCAGTACCCAGGGGTCCCAGGGTAGTGTAATGCTCATGAATAGACCTGCTGTACGCGATGCCGCGCTGCTTATTCTGCGCGCAGTTCTAGGTCTCGTTTTCGTAGCCCACGGCGTAGACAAAATGTTTTTCGCTGGGATAGACGAAACCACGGGTCAGTTCTCTGCGATGGGTATCCCACAACCACATGTTTCGGCCTACATTGCCGCCATCGGCGAGATGGTTGGCGGCTCGTTGCTGGTGGTGGGGCTTCTAACCACGTTCGTCGCCGGTGCGCTGGCATTATTCATGGCTTGCGCGCTTTACTTTGTGCATCTTGGCAATGGAATTTTTGCGGCCGACGGCGGCTTTGAGTACCCGGCGGTACTTATCGTTTCCCTGTTAATGGTCGTGGTCTTCGGTTCTGGTCGCGCGAGCTTGGATGGGGTGTTGAGCCGTGTTGACGCATGAGCAAGTCCAAGCCGCGATTTCCGCGCAGCTTGACGGGGAGCCGGCGCAGTTGCCTGCCGACGTCGTCGATGCCCACGTTGAGAGTTGCGCCCAATGCCGTGCCTTTCGTGACAAGGCCGCCGCGCTGTCTCGCTCTTTGAGCTTCGTGGAATCGGCAGAAGGAATGGCACCGCCGCAGGACCTCTCCGAAGTCATCATTGCGGGTGTTGAGTCCGAATGGAATAGGGCATCGAGCGCGCGCCAAACCGCGTTGACTGTTGCCCGCGTTGGCCTTGTCTCACTCGGATTGGTATTCGCCGTATGGGCGATTGTCGTAGTCGCGAGTGCCTCGGGATTGGCTGTAATAGGGGATGAAGGGACGCTTTCGCTTTCCGCCGATCCAGAACGTGCCCGCTTGCTTATCGAAGGCGCAGCGCTACGTTTCGGCCTAGCAATCGGTCTGCTCTTCGCGGCTTGGCGCCCAGCCTCGATCCCGGGGACCCTGCCGGTCGTGGCTACCATGTTTGCGTTCCTTTTCGGTTTTACCATGCGGGACATTGCCCTAGGAACGACCGTGATGAGCCAAGTCTATATTCTCCTCGCTACCGGCCTGAGCACACTGGCTTTGATCTGGGCTTGGGCAGCAGATAAGGGTTACGTGCTACGAGACTTCTGGCGCTCGCTGGGCGCTGATCCGCATTAGCCCACCGTCCCCCTCGCACTAGCGCGTAAAGGGAGCGCCTGCGGCGTCGTCAAGCGCTGCGCACGATGCCTCGATGAACGTGGTTGTGTACAGCAGGATCCAAGAAGAAGGCATGGTCTACACCACGCCTTCTTCTTGTGTTGTTCCTAGTCTGTTGCCGCGAATTAAGACTCCGTCGCCACAAGCGGACAAGCTATTCGCGTTGGATACTTAACTCGCCGTGAAGTACTGCTAGGTCCAATTGTTGAGCCACATCATGGATTGGTACCAGTTCTCAGGGATGATGTAGCCGTAGAGGATTGGGGAGAAGTAGATAAACATCGCGAGCACGAGCGCCAGGTAGCACACCGCCACGAACGAGCCGGTCCGGATTTCTCCGCCCGCCAAGGATTTGAGCCAGCGCCATTGCAATTGTTTGCCGTGTCCGATCATCTGCCCTAAAGCCAGCGCAATGAGCACGATGACAAATGGGATGAATGCGGTGGCATAGAAGAAGTACATCTGACGGTCGAAAGCAGCTAGCCACGGAAGGAAGCCCGCAGCAAAACCGACCAGTGGAATCAGGAAGGCGCGGTTGCGGCGCACCAGTAGGGACCAAAGGCCCCAGAAGACTGCCGGAATGACAAGCCACCAAATAGCGGGCGTACCGAAGAGATACAGCATCTTGCGGCATGTACCGCCGTCGCCACATTCCAGGTCCGTGGAGGAGTAATACAGAATCGGACGAGCCGCAACGAGCCATGCCCATGGTTTGGAATCCCAAGGGTGGGAGTGTCCGCCAGAGCTGGTGAGCGAGGCGTGGAACTCCAAGACAGAGGAGTGGTAGTAGAACCAACCGGCGATTGGTTCAGGCAAGTTGAGCAGCCACGAATCTTCTTCAATAGTGCCGTCGACCTTTGCATGACGGTAGACGGAGGTCTCGGACGCAAACCATGCACGCCAAGTCCATGCATAGATGAGGACGGGGACCAAAACCAACGAGGCGAGCGCTGCCGGGGTGTCACGCACCAAGGTACCAAGGACGTAGCGGCGCACACCGTAGCGGCGTCGCAAAGCAAGATCGCTGAAAACAGAGAGCAATCCAAAGAACATGATGTAGTACAGGCCGGACCACTTCACGCCCAATGAAAGACCCAAGAAGATGCCTGCGGTAAAGCGCCACCAACGGAAACCAAAACGCGGGCCAAATTTGGAGGTACCCATGTTTCCGGAGGTGAAAGCTTCATGGAGGCGCAGGCGCATTTGGTTATGGTCTCGCGCCAAAGCCCACGCAGCTGCGACGACGAAGAAAACCTGGAAAATATCCAGCATTCCGAACTTGGAGGAAACGAGCAATACGCCGTCGCATACTGCGATAAACCCAGCTATCGCTGCAATTTGCCAAGAACCGGAAACACGGCGTGCCAGTGCCATGGTCAACAAGACGGTGGCTACACCGAAAAGAGCCGTCATCGTACGCCAGCCCCAAGGCGAGTATCCAAAAACCATCTCCGACAATGCAATGATCTGTTTTGCTAGAGGAGGGTGGACCACGAGGCCATAACCTGGGTTCGATTCGATGCCACCGATAAAGAGATTGTCCCAGCTGCGCACCATATCCCATGCTTGTGGTACGTAGTGTTTCTCGTCGAAGACCGGGGTGCCATTAGCTACCGGAGCGGTCAGGCCCACAAAACGCGTGATGAGAGCCAATACCCCGATTACGGCCGTGCTAATCCAATCTGGTTTGCCCCAAGAGTAGGCGATCGGTGCAGGAGGCGCTGTAATGGCGTGTTTGCCGAGCGGTTTGCCATGGGCTTTAGTCGAGGCGGTAGCAATAGTCACTTGGAAGAGTTTAGGATATGCGAGCCCGAACTGGGGAGTCTGTGCCCCAAGTTATGGAAAGCTAGGAACCATGAATACCAATTTTCGCCTGGAACCGCTGCCCCGTGGAGTTATTGTCGCCGCCACACCATTGGGCAATATTGGGGATGCCTCTGCACGTCTCATGCAAGCACTGGCTGAAGCAGACGTTGTAGCGGCGGAGGATACCCGCCGAGTACGTAGCTTGGCGTCCGCTTTAGGTATCGAGATTCAGGGCAAAGTGGTTTCCAACTTCGACCATAATGAATCGCAGCGGGCACAGGCGCTAGTCGATGCCGCTCGTTCCGGCACCGTGCTGGTGGTTTCTGATGCAGGAATGCCGCTGGTTTCTGACCCCGGGCACTCGATTGTTGCAGCCGCGGTGGAGGCTGGCGTGCCTGTCACATGTTTCCCCGGACCCTCAGCTGTGCCGACGGCGTTGGCCCTTTCCGGCCTTGGGGTTGGCCACTTCCTCTTTGATGCCTTTGCGCCGCGCAAGGCGGGGCCTCGCAAGACATGGCTGGAGTCCCTCAAGGGGCAGGAGCGGGCCATCGTATTCTTTGAGTCTCCCCACCGTTTGGCCCAAACGCTTTCTGACGCAGCCGACGTCCTCGGCGCTCAGCGTTCGGCTGCAGTGTGCCGGGAGTTGACCAAGACATACGAAGAAATCAAGCGAGGAACGCTGGGGGAATTAGCCCAGTGGGCAGTGGACAATGCAAGGGGAGAGATCACAGTCGTAATTGAAGGCGGTGCGAGTGAGCCTGCACCTGTTGAGGATTTGGTGGAGCGGGTTCATGAACTCGTCTCCTCGGGCATGCGCGCAAAAGACGCTTGTAAAGAAGCAGCAGCTGGAACCGAAGTAACTAATCGCGATCTTTATGACGCGTATTTGGCGGCTCGAGACGCATAAATCCGCGATTGTTGCAGGATTGTTATAGGCAAAACCTAGCGTGTGCTAAAAACGCCTGCTTATGTTGAACAACTGCGTCTTTTAAACTGTCTGGGGAATGTAAATAACCTGCCAAAATTCTGGCTTTGGGGTTCTATGCAGCGCTTTCTAGGTTGACGCGTCATGCATAACTCACACATTCTGGGTTGTATGACTAATCCAGATAAGAATCCTAAGACGGAAGAAGGTGCGGTTGCTGCTTCAAACTCGCCAGCAGTAACTTCCGACGAGTACCAGACCGTCGACGAGAAGCTGGAATCAGCATCTGCGACGAGTCAGCTGCAAGACATGCTCGGCAATGAGGACTTCGCTCCCCACGAGATGACCGAGCCTGAAATTGAAATAGCAGCCGATGACGATGCTCCAATCGACTGGACCATCGTCGGCATCGCTGGCGTGCTCATTGCCGCCATCGTTGCGTGGGGCTTGGCTGCTCCGACCAACTTCGCAAACTTTGCTAGCGATGCACTGAGCTTCGTTGTTAACGACTTTGGTTGGGCCTACGTCCTCTTCGGCACGATTTTCGTTGTATTTGTTATCTTCATCGCCGCCTCCAAGTTCGGCACCATCCGCTTGGGCCATATCGATGAAGAGCCTGAATTTTCTACGCCTTCCTGGATCGCGATGATGTTCGCAGCCGGCATGGGTATCGGCCTGATGTTCTACGGTGCTTCTGAGCCGCTGAACTACTACCTCAACGGTGTTCCGGGCCATGAGCCGAAGGAAGTCGGCACTGCGATGGCTACGGCCATGTTCCACTGGACGCTTCACCCGTGGGCTGTTTATGCCATCGTTGGTCTCGCAATTGCATACTCGACCTTCCGTATCGGCCGCAAGCAACTGCTGAGCCAGGCATTCGTGCCTCTCATCGGTCAGCGCGCTGCTGATGGCTGGGTTGGCAAGATCATTGACATCCTGTCAATCTTCGCCACCGTTTTCGGTACCGCATGTTCCCTGGGTATCGGTGCAACCCAGATCCAGGCTGGTATCCAGGCTTCCGGCCTCATCGACAACCCATCCCAGAAGGTCGTCGTTGGCATCGTCCTCGTGCTGACCCTGGCCTTCTTGCTTTCCGCAATGTCCGGCGTGGGCAAGGGCATTCAGTATGTCTCCAACGCCAACATGGTTATGGCCGCACTGCTTGCCATCTTCGTGTTCATCCTTGGTCCAACTGTTTCCATCCTGAACCAGATTCCGGGCTCCATCGGTAACTACCTGAATGCGTTCACCGAGATGATTTCCCGTACTGCTGAGTCCAACAACGGCGAAGCAGGCGAGTGGCTGTCCTCCTGGACCATCTTCTACTGGGCATGGTGGGTCTCCTGGTCCCCATTCGTCGGTATGTTCCTGGCACGTATTTCCCGTGGCCGTTCCGTCCGCGAATTCTGCATCGGCGTCATGCTGATCCCGGCTGGCCTTTCCACCGTGTGGTTCGCCATCTTCGGCGGTACCGCAATCCACATGGAGCAGAATGGCAACTCCATCTCCGGCGAGTCCTCTGAGGTTGAGCTGTTCAATTTGCTGCACAACCTGCCTGGTGGTTTCATCGCCGGCATCATTGCAGCTATCCTGCTCGCAACCTTCTTTATTACCTCCGCTGACTCGGCTTCTACCGTTATGGGCTCGATGTCTCAGAATGGTGCATCCAACGCCAAGCCATGGCTGTCCGCAGCATGGGGCGTTGCCACCGCGGCTGTTGGTCTGACCCTGCTGCTGGCTGATGAGAACTCCCTCTCCAACCTGCAAAACGTCACTATTGTGGCTGCACTCCCATTCCTCTTTATTGTTGTTGGCTTGATGTTCGCCATCTACAAGGCGCTCAGCAACGACGTCATTTACTTGGAATACCGCGAGTCCCAGGCATTCCAGCGTAAGCTGGCACGCGAGCGTCGTCTGCACCGCGAGTACCAGCGCGCAGAAGAGCTCAAGAAGCGTCGCCAGCAGCGCAAGAAGGCACACCACAAGCACTAGGCGTTCCAAAGCTCCGCACAGTGCGTATTGCGCAGGAGAATCCTCCTTCCTTAGCCCATCCCTTGACCGGGGAGACTGGGGGAGGGGGATTTCTTTATGCGTGGCGTCAAGGCACCCTTAACGCGCACTTTGTCTACCGGCTTCGATAGAGTGGTGTGCATGACTGAGTCAGTAGTAGTTAATGTTGCTTGGCCTTATGCCAACGGACCCCGCCACATCGGACACGTGGCCGGATTCGGTGTTCCTTCGGACGTCTTCGCTCGTTTCCAGCGAATGCGTGGCCGCAACGTTCTCATGGTCTCGGGTACCGATGAACACGGCACTCCGCTGCTCGTGCAGGCTGACAAAGAAGGCGTGACCGTCCGCGAGCTTGCTGACCGTTACAACCGCCAGATCGTCACGGACCTTGCGGGTCTGGGATTGTCCTATGACATGTTCACCCGCACCACGACCCGCAACCACTACTCGGTGGTCCAGGAGCTTTTCAAGGGTCTCTACGAGAACGGCTACATGCTTAAGGAGACCACCCAGGGAGCTATCTCGCCGTCGACTGGCCGCACCCTGCCTGACCGCTACATCGAGGGCACCTGCCCAATCTGTGGCGCTGACGGCGCTCGCGGCGACCAGTGCGATGAATGCGGTAACCAGCTGGATCCGGTTGACCTCATCAACCCAGTGTCCAAGATTAACGGTGAGACCCCGGAATTCATCGAGACCGAGCACTTCCTCCTCGACCTGCCTTCCGTCAAGGACGCTCTCGAAGCGTGGCTCAAGACCCGTGAGGACTGGCGCCCGAACGTCTTGAAGTTCTCCCTCAACCTGCTTGAGGACATGCGCCCGCGCACCATGACCCGTGACATCGACTGGGGTATTCCAATTCCAGTAGAGGGCTGGGAGGAGAACTCCGCTAAGAAGCTCTACGTGTGGTTCGACGCGGTCATCGGCTACCTGTCTTCTTCCATCGAGTGGGCACACCGTACCGGCAACCCGGATGCATGGAAGGACTTCTGGCAGAACGACAATGCTCGCCACTACTACTTCCAAGGCAAGGACAACATCACCTTCCACTCCCAGATCTGGCCGGCCCAGCTCTTGGGCTACGCAGGCAAGGGCGCCAAGGGTGGAGATCTGCATAAGTATGGCGAGCTCAACCTGCCTACGGAGATTGTGTCCTCCGAGTACCTGACCATGTCCGGCTCGAAGTTCTCTTCCTCGAAGGGCGTTGTCATCTACGTCAAGGACTTCCTCGCGGAGTTTGGCCCGGATGCGCTGCGTTACTTCATTGCAGTGGCTGGCCCAGAAAACAATGACACCGACTTCACCTGGGATGAGTTCGTTCGCCGAATCAACAACGAGCTGGCCAACGGCTGGGGCAACTTGGTAAACCGCACCGTGTCCATGGCGCACAAGAACTTCGGCGAGGTTCCTGCACCGGCTGCTTTGGAGGACGCAGATAAGGCCATTCTGCAGCTAGCTGAGGACACCTTCGCCGCCGCAGCCGCAAACCTTGAACAGTCCAAGTTCAAGCAGGCCATTACTGCCATCATGCACGTGGTGGGTGAGGCCAACGCCTACATCGCAGCGATGGAGCCATGGAAACTGGCCAAGGACGAGACTCAGCGCGAGCGCCTTGCCACCGTCTTGTGGACCGCACTGCAGGTGGTCTCTGACTGCAACGTCATGCTCACGCCTTTCCTGCCGTTTACCGCGCAGAAGGTGCATGAGACCCTAGGTCGCGATGGTGTATGGGCTGCCCAGCCGGAGATCCAAGAGGTCGTCGATGACATCCCAGTTGAGCTGGTTGGCGTGGGTCTGCCACCGGAGAACCACCCGTACCCAATCATCACGGGTGACTACACCGCACAGCAGGCCACGTGGCAGCGCGTCGACGTGGTTCCTGGCACCTCATTGAGCAAGCCGAAGCCACTGGTGGCCAAGCTTGACCCAGAGCTCGCCGAGACTGGCCCAGAGTGGGCGCCAGTTCAGAAGTAGGATGCGGCAAAGCCGTAGCATCGCGACCGCTTTCGCGTTTGCGGTAGTAACCCTCACCGCGCTTAATCTGCGCTCGGGAATCGCCTCGGTGGCTCCCGTGCTCGGGGACTTAAGCGCGGCTTTCGGCATTGGCCCGGCCAGCGCGGGAATTCTCACGGCCCTGCCGGGATTGTGCTTTGCCGCGATGGGGTGGGCAGCAGTCCCTATCGCGCGCCGCTGTGGGCTCAGCCCCACCCTGCTTGCAGGCGCCCTCGCCTTGCTCATCGGCTTGGCGGCCAGACCCTGGGTCAACAACTTTGGGGCCTTCGTTGCACTGACATTCTTGGTCGTTGGCGGCATCGCCGTGACCAACATCCTGCTGCCTGCCTGGATTAAGACCTACGGCAGCCGCCGCACGATGGTGGCGCTGATGACTACCTACACCACGGTGTTGGGTCTATCCAGCGCCCTCGGACCGTTGTCCGCGAACCTCGCAGCATGGCGCACCTCTTTGTTCCTGTGGGCCATTCCTGTGGTGCTGCAGGCGGTGGGTTGGTTCATTGCCACCCGCCACGTGGGGTTTGACCCAGTGGAGCCTTCCACAACAGGCAACATTCCTCTGCGGCGTTCGCCCACCGCCGTCGCGCTACTGTTCTTCTTCGGCCTGCAGTCAACCATGGCCTACGTGCAGATGGGCTGGCTGCCCACCATGCTTGTCTCGCGTGGCGTCGGAAGTGGAACTGCTGGAGTCTCACTTGCCCTCATCGGCGCTTTCAACATCATTGGCGGACTAGTGATGCCGGTGCTCATCGAGCGCCTGCGGGATCTGCGCCCGGTGCCTCTTATCCTTGCTGCGACCACAGCTGCGGGCTGGATTGGCGTGCTGGTCAATGCGTCAGCAGCGCCGTTGATTTGGGCGAGCCTCATGGGGATTGGCGGAATGTGTTTCCCACTCGCACTGGCCCTGCTCGCAGCTCGCACCCGCGAGCCAGCGGTGACGGCGCGGTTATCGGGGTTTGTCCAACCAGGCGGCTACCTCTTGGCGGGTGGTTTTCCCTTCATTTTTGGCCTCGTGGCTCAGGCAACCGGCGGATGGTCGGTGAGCCTAGCGGTGCTCATTGCCCTCACAGTTGCGATGGCCGTGGCCGGTGTAGCCGCCGCGCGGCCGGTCTACATCGACGACGAGCTTCTATCGAAGTGACGCTGCAGGTGCACTAGTCCAAGGCGAACGCCATCCTTGGTGTGGATATTCGGCATGCGTCCGGTTTCTTCGAATCGGAACTTCTTGTGCAGCGCGATCGATGCCTCATTGGTGTCCACGATGTAGGTGATCATCGTCTGCACGTAGTCATTTTCCTTGGCGTCATCCATGACTGCGCACATGAGCTCGTTGCCCACGCCCTTACCGCGTGCAGACGGCGCCACATAGACGGAATTTTCTACGGTGCCCCAGTAGATTGCCGGGGTCACGAACTGGAAGTATGCTGCCCAGCCGATGATTTCATCGTCGTCGACAGCCACAAAGACGGGGTATCCATCGGATTCCATCTGCTCGAGCCAAGCGATGCGGTCCTCGACGGATTCTTGCCACGTGACCAAGTTGGCAGCCGGCCTAGCGGCCGACGCGGCGTTGTAGATGGAGGCGATTGCGGCGGCGTCGGAAAGCGCGGCGGGGCGAACGTGCATGGATTGATCCTTAAAGCATGAGCTGCAAGTGAGTGAGGTTGAGCCAATGTCCCATCTTGTAGGACACCTCTTTGAACGTTCCTACATTGGCAAAACCGAACTTCTCATGCAACTTGATGGATGCGACGTTGGTGTCCACGATGAGCCCCAGCAGCGTATGCACTTTTTCATCCGCGCGCGCCAGGGAAACGAGCTCACCTAAAAGGGCGGTGCCCACGCCTCGGCCTTGGGCTGCCGGATCCAAATAAATGGTGGTTTCGTAACACCCTTTCCACACGCTTGGGTCGCGGTAGGGGTGATACATGGCCCAACCTAAGTGCTGAGGCTTTTCGCCTGGCGTCTCAGGCTCGGTTTCTGCAACCAGCCACGGGCAGCCATCAGCGATGTTCTGGCGCAGGTATTCTTCGCGCTCGGCGATGGTTGCTTCGGTGTCGCGGAAGATGAAGTCGGTCTCCCGGATGGCCCAGTTGAGGCACTCGGTCATCGCGGGGACGTCGGCGAGGGTGGCACTGCGGATTTGCATGCGTTCCAGATTACAATTGCGTACATGTCTAAAAAGAAGCCACGCCCAGTCCCTGTTCCAGCAGAAGGCTTGACGCAGCTTGTCGACGCCCATACGCACCTAGCCTCCTGCAAGGACCCAGCCGCCGACATCGTGTCCCGCGCCGGTGCTGCAGGGGTGTCGCGCATGGTTACGGTAGGTGATGGTTTGGAAGAGGCCGAGCGTGCGCTCCAAGCGGCACATGAGTTCCCCAACGTGTGGGCAGCCTGCGCCATCCACCCCACCAAGGCCGACACACTCGATGCCGCGGCGCGGAAGCGGCTGGAGGAAATGGCTGCGGACCCACGCTGCGTGGCAATCGGGGAGACCGGCCTCGATACCTATTGGATTAAGCACGAGCCAGAGTCCACCGCACCCCTTGACGTCCAGGAGGAGGCGCTGCGCTGGCACATGGATTTGGCCAAGGAGGCGGGCAAGGTCCTCATGATCCACAATCGTGAGGCGGACGCGGAGCTTCTGCGTGTGCTTGGCGACGCCGAGAATGTCATGCTCCATTGCTTCTCCTCACCGTTGGACGTGGCGAAGGAGGCCCTGGCACGCGGTTGGGTTCTTTCCTTTGCCGGCAACGTGACGTTCAAGCGCAACGAGGAGTTGCGTCAGGCGGCGGCTATTGCTCCGGCGGGGCAGCTACTCGTGGAGACGGATGCTCCGTATATGACTCCCGAGCCCTTCCGCGGTGCGCGCAACGAGCCGACTTTCATCGGTCATACGTATAACTGCATTGCGGAAGCTCGGGGCATGGATGTGGAGGATTTGGTTACAGAAGTTAACCAGACGTTCAACTCCGTGTTTGGTTTGTGACGATCGTCATATTTAGTATTTGTCCTGGTCAACCGTAAAACACGTGTTGGGTGTTGCGGTAGTGTTCCAAGTGGCGTGGCGAAAGGAATCGCTCTCGACTGGACGCTGCTGTTATCGTATTGTTATTGAAGATTTGCTCAACGCGCTACCGTCCCATGGTTGGCCCCACGCCTGAGGGCCTAGCGCGAGACATCATTCGTTTTGAGAGAGTTACATGAATCAGATTAAGCGCATCAATTCTTCCCGTTCCCTTCCACTGCGTCTTGCCACCGGCGGTGTGCTCGGCACTTTGGCAGTGGGCGGTGTGGTCGCTGTGTCTGCGCAAAAAGACATCACCCTTGACGTCAATGGCGACAAGATTGAGCTCGCCACCTTCGCGGGCAACGTCGATGAGGCTCTGCAGGCTGCTGGCGTCAACGTCGGTGGTGAGGATCTGGTCTACCCGGCTCCTTCTGAGAAGGTCGCTGACGGTGACAACATCACCGTGCGCACCTCCAAGCCGGTGGCCGTGTCTATCGACGGCGTCAAACAGCAGCTTTCCTCGACCGACCTCAAGGTTTCGGATCTGTTGGGCAACCTTGATGGTATCGCCCCAGGTGCGGCTATTACCTCCGGTGATAAGAAGGTAACGGGTGATGACAACCTGACTGAGGGCATGGAACTCGAGGTTGTCTCACCGAAAATCGTCAAGATCAATGACGGCGGCAAGATCACCTACACCAACATTGCGGCCAAGACCGTGAAGGACGTCATCGAAGAGCGCGGCATCGACGTTGATGAGGATGACCGCGTGTTCCCGTCGATGGATACCCCGATCGTCAATGGCATGTCCATCAAGGTTGACCAGGTTTCCACCACCTTCTACGACGCAACCGAGGAATTTGAGGCGGAGCCTACCTTCGTTGACGATCCTGAGCTTGAAGAGGGCAACGAGGAAGTGCGCGTGGAGGCAGTCAAGGGCCAGCGCAACGTCACCCGCAAGCTCGTGATGAAAGACGGTGCCAAGGAGTCTGACGAGATAGTCAAGGAGAAGGTCATTAACGAGCCGGTCGCTGCGACCATCGCCCGTGGCACCAAGAAGCCCGCCGCTGGCGCCGCAGCGCCAGCCGTGGCTGACGGCAGCGTATGGGATTCCCTCGCGCAGTGCGAGTCCACCGGTAACTGGGCCATCAACACCGGCAACGGTTTCTCCGGCGGCCTTCAGTTCACCCCGTCCACCTGGGCTGGCTTCGGTGGCACCGCTTATGCTCCTGAGGCATGGCAGGCAACCCGCGAGCAGCAGATTGCTGTTGCGGAGAAGGTCCAGGCCGCACAGGGCTGGGGCGCATGGCCTGCATGTACCTCCAAGCTGGGCCTGCGCTAAACGCCCCTTCTGGGCTGGCCGAATTTGGCCACCGCAGCTAGACCTGAATCGCTTTCCTGAAACAGCCCGCTTATGCGGGCTTTTCTGATTTTGTGAACTACTCTGAATTGCATGACTGAACCCAAACTGCTCGGACCCGTGGAAATTCGCCAACTGGCCGAGAAGCTGGATGTAACCCCCACCAAGAAGCTTGGTCAGAACTTCCTGCACGACCCAAACACTATCCGCCGCATCGTTGCCGCAGCAGACTTACAGCGCGACGACCGCGTGGTTGAGGTAGGACCTGGCCTGGGGTCTTTGACCTTGGGCCTGCTGGAAGCAGTCGATGACCTCACCGTGGTGGAGATCGATCCGCGCCTAGCGGCGCAGCTGCCGGACACCATTGCTGAGCGCGCGCCGGAGCAGGCGGGCAACCTCCGCCTCATCGAAAAGGATGCGTTGCGCATCGCGCCGGGAGAGCTGGGAGAACCCACGGCCCTTGTGGCGAACCTGCCTTATAACGTTGCAGTTCCGGTTTTGCTGCACCTGCTGGAGCTGTATCCCACCATTCGACGCGTGCTGGTGATGGTGCAGCTGGAGGTCGCTGAGCGCCTCGCCGCGAAGCCCGGTAACAAGGTCTACGGTGTGCCCTCCGTGAAGGCCTCCTTCTACGGCACCGTCCGCCAGGCGGGAACCATCGGCAAGAACGTCTTCTGGCCCGCACCCAACATCGAGTCCGGTTTGGTTCGCATCGATTGCTTCCAGGACGCCCCGTGGCCTATCGACGATGCGACGCGTAAGGCAGTTTTCCCGCTTGTCGACGCCGCCTTCGCCCAACGCCGCAAGACCCTTCGCGCGGCTTTGTCCGGCCACTTTGGCGGCGGCCCGGCGGCGGAGGAAGCCCTCGTGGCGGCGGGCATTGACCCACGGTTGCGCGGCGAGAAGCTCGCGGTAGAAGACTTCGTGCGTTTGGCAGGTATCAAGTGATTCTGAGAGCACGCGCCCACGCGAAAGTAAACTTGCACCTCGGGGTCGAGGCAGTTCGCGACGATGGCTTCCACGAGCTGGCAACGGTGTTTCAGTCCCTCGATATCAGCGACGAGGTCTCTCTTGAGGTTCACGCCGACGAACCGACCACCGGCCCAGTTGTTGCCGCGCTGCACGCCAGCGGCACCTATGCTGCCGGCGTACCGGAAGATGAGTCCAACCTGGCCTGGCGCGCTGTCGAGGTGGTGGCCCGCGCTGTGCGAGCCGACCGGCAGGTGGCTCTGCCGCGCGTGACGCTGCACCTGCAGAAGGGAATTCCTGCCGCAGGCGGCATGGCTGGCGGCTCGGCGAACGCCGCTGCGGCCCTGCGCTTAGCTGCGCAAGCTTTCGCAGACTTTTGTGAGCTCAGCGAGGACAAGCTTTACGAGCTGGCCGCCGAGCTGGGCTCCGACGTGCCTTTCACGCTCATGGGCGGCACCGCCTTGGGCACTGGGCGCGGCGAGCAGCTAGCACCCATGATGACCCGCGGCACCTACACGTGGGCGATTATCACCAACGCCGAGGGCTTATCGACGCCGGCGGTCTTCCACAAGATCGATGAGCTGCGCGCGGCGGGGAAGGGTAGCACCCCTGCGATGGATACATCAGCGGTAGCCCAGGCGTTGATGAGTGGTCAGCCGCAACAGCTGGCGGCTGCGCTGCGCAACGACCTCCAGGCCGCCGCCGTGTCCCTGCGGCCAGACCTGCGTAAGATTCTCGACACTGGCAAGGCCGCCGGTGCACTGGCCGGGATTGTCTCCGGTTCCGGCCCCACCTGTGCCTTCCTCTGCGAGGATGAGGAGACCGCCGGAGAAGTGGTTGCGCAAGTCATGTTTGACAACAAGGGCACCCGCGGCATTGTCACGCACTCGCCGGCCCCAGGTATCGAGATGCTGGGCTGATTAGCCCACTTGAGATCGACTGAGATAGACAAAGGCGCCGTCCCATTGAACGGTGCCTTTGTCTATTTCCTAGCTAGAGCGGAGGGGGCTCTACAGCGCAACCTTAGAGGACAGCCATCTCGGTCGGCTTGATGTCCAGCTTGAAGCGGTTGATCTCCTTGCCCTCGAACAGGTCGATGACAACGAGCTCCTTTTTGTTGGCGTCGGTGACGTAAGCGTAGCCGTCAACGGACTTCAGGATCGGTCCAGGCAGCTGCCACTCTTCGTTCTCGCGCCACTCGGAGATAGCGTCGATCTTCTTGGTGACCTTGCCGGATTCCGGATCGATGACGTTGAGCTTGCCGTCGTAGGTCAGAACCAGTGCCTCGCCCAGCGGGCCGCGGGCCAGGGAACGGAACCAGTAAGAAGATCCAAGCTCAACCTTCTTGGCGGAGTAGTCCTCGGTGTTGATGAGGGAGACAGATGTTGGGCGCTCGAACTCGGCGTCCTTCTCAGTCTTATTATCAGCGAGGATGATGTCAGACTCTTCGGAACCAGCGGAGTTACCGGAGCGCTGGTAGCCGTCCTTGCCAGCGTAGGAAGAAACGTCGATCTTATGGAACTCCTTGCCGTCGAAGACGACAGGGCCGTCCTCACAGCCGAAGAAGAGCTTTCCGTTACCAGCGGTAGCCTCACCGTGGACGCCAGGGCACTTGGTGGTCTCAGTCAGGACCTTGCCATCCTTGTCCAGGTGCTGAATGGTGTGGCGCTCGTCCTCGGTGCCCTTGGTCATAACGACGGAGCCATCCTTGAGCGGAACAGCCACACCGTGGTGAGCCTCGCCGGACTCGAAGGTCTTAACGTCCTTTGGATCAGCAATCTGGTCGGTTGGTACGACCTGTGCGGTGCCGTCACCATCGGAGAAGAGCGCGGTGAAGCCGTCGTGGTGAACCACGTGGCCTGCGTGCGGTGCCTTGTACTCGGCGTCGTCAAGCTTTGGCTCAGCGGTGTAGTAGTGGTTGTGATCGCCGTGCGGCTTGGTGATGAGGCCGGTGTCGAAGGTGAGGAACTTGTCGCCCTTGGTCACCATGACGTGACGGTCATCGCCAGCGTTAGACAGGCGCAGGAACGCAGGCATATCCTCTTCCGCGATGACCTTGCCGGTCTTGGCATCGTAGGTCTTCAGGCCACCCTCGTGGGAGAGTACGACGCGATTAGGCAGCTGGGCAACCTCAGTCTCGCCCTCGCTGGCTTCCATGCCGTCGTGGGAGTGGTCATGTCCCTCGTGCTCATGATCGTGAGCCTCCTCCGCAGCGGAGGTTGCCGGAGCAGCCTCATCAGCTGGCTTGGAGCAGGAAGTAACAAGAAGCGCGGTCGCGGAGACAGCGGCGAGAATTGAAAGCGCAGATTTCTTCATAACACTTTAGGCTATTTAGAACGATATTCATTTGCAATACTCGCGGAAATGAGGGGGTACTCCGGTCTAGGCATTAAGATGGGACAACGTTATGGCGAACCTTATTAACTTGGAAAACGTATCCAAATCTTTCGGCCTCCAGACTCTCCTTGATGGGGTATCACTCGGCGTGCAATCCGGTGACCGAATCGGAATCGTTGGCGTTAACGGCGGCGGTAAGACCACGCTTCTAGAGGTCTTGACTGGCATCGAGCCACCAGACGAGGGGCGCGTTTCCCACAACTCCGATCTACGCATGGCTGTGGTGACGCAACGCTTTGAGCTTGACGACGCCCTGACCATCGCCCAGGTCATCATCGAACCGCTCGGCCTCGAAACCTTTGAGTGGGCCTCCAACGCCAAGGTACGCGACGTCCTGGGGGGCCTCGGAATTGTGGAACTCGGCCTAGAGACCCAAGTGGGCTCGCTCTCGGGTGGTGAGCGCCGCCGCGTGAATCTAGCCGCAGCGCTCGTACAGGAACTCGACCTCGTGGTACTCGACGAGCCGACCAACCACCTCGACGTCGAGGGCGTGCAGTGGCTTGCGCAGCACCTGCTGGGCCGCAAGATTGCCGTCGTGGTGGTCACTCACGACCGCTGGTTCCTGGATACCGTCGCCACCACCACCTGGGAAGTGCACGACGGTGTGGTCGACCCCTACGAGGGCGGTTACAACGACTGGATCTATGCCCGCGCCGAGCGCGCCCGCCAGGCCGACGCCATGGAACAGCGCCGCCAGAATCTCGCCCGCAAGGAGCTGGCCTGGCTGCGCCGAGGTGCGCCGGCTCGTACCTCCAAGCCGCGTTATCGCATTGAGGCCGCCGAGGCCCTCATCGCGGACGTCCCCGCGCCGCGCAACAAGGTTGAGCTCATGGCCTTTTCCAAGCAGCGCCAAGGCCGCGTGGTTATCGAACTCGAGGACGCGACCGTGGCCACCCCCGACGGCCGTGTGCTGGTCGACCATCTGACCTGGCGCCTCGCGCCGGGTGAGCGCATCGGCCTGGTCGGCGTGAATGGTTCCGGCAAGACCACTCTGCTGCGCGCTTTGGCAGGGGAGCACTCGCTCGCGGCAGGCAAGCGCATTGAGGGGCAGACGGTGCGTCTGGGTTGGCTGCGCCAGGAACTCGATGACCTCGATCCGGAGCGTCGGCTTATCGACGCCGTGGAGGACGTCGCTACCTACGTCCAGCTTGGCAAGAAGGAGCTGAGCGCCTCGCAACTGGCCGAGCGCCTCGGCTTCTCTGCCAAACGCCAGCGCACCCCGGTGGGTGACCTGTCCGGTGGCGAGCGCCGCCGCCTGCAATTGACCCGCGTGCTCATGGCCGAGCCAAATGTTCTTCTGCTGGACGAGCCAACCAATGACCTGGACATTGATACCCTTCAGGAGCTCGAGTCGCTTCTAGACTCGTGGCCCGGAACGATGGTGGTCATCTCGCACGACCGCTACCTCGTAGAAAGGATCGCCGACAACACCTATGCGCTGTTCGGCGACGGCAAGCTGACTAACCTGCCGGGAGGAATCGACGAATACCTGCGCCGCCGCGCCCAGCTCGACGCCGCCCAGAATTCCGGTGTCCTGAACCTGGGCGGTAAGAACGCGGACGGAACTGCTGCCGATACGGCCAAGACCAAGGGCGACGGAGCCGGCGGCACTGGCACCGCGGCGCCAAAGCGCCTGAGCTCGCAGGAAGAACGCGAGCTGACCAAGAAGATGAACGCACTGGAACGCAAGATGTCCAAGCTCGACGAGCAAGCGGAGAAAGTGAGTGCGACCATGGCAGAAGTTGCCGCTGCGACGGTACTCGATACCGAGCAGCTCACTAAGCTAGATGCGCAGGTCAAAGACATCACCGCGCAGCGCGAGGAGCTGGAAATGGAGTGGCTGGAACTCGGTCAAAAGCTGGAGGGATAAGCCTTTGGGCAAGCGGGGCGTCGTCAAGCATGCCTCCCCCTGCCGTATAACGATGCGGTTGCGATCTGCCGAACAGCGTTCAATGCGGTGTCCTCATACCGCGTAGCTGTGGCACGGTGGAGGTCATGAACATCTCGCGCCGCATCCTCCCCGTTACAGCCGCACTTGCCTTGACCATGGGTGGGCTGGTGCCAGCCCAGGCACAGGTTCAGCTCCCGCCACAGGTCCAAGAGCTTTCCTCCCAGCTGCCAGCGGGTAGCTCGCAAATTGAGCTGCCTGCACAGGCATACGACCTCGCCAAGCAGTTCAACATTCAGCTGCCGCCGTTTATCAAGCAGCCAGCCCCTGAGGTGGCCCACCAGCTGGTTAGCGCCACGAACGCGCACCTGCGCAAGCAGGGCCATGTTGAAGACGGCAACGCGCGAAACATCGCGCAGGAGTGGGCTGATCACGGCGCAGCGGGAACGCTGACCTTCCACGGCAATGCCGGTGATGGCCGCACCCACCTCAACGAGGGCAGCGGCAACGTCTACCGCCTGAGCATCCAGGAAGCACAAGACCGCCTCAACTGGCTCAACCGCGACGTCCCAGTTACCCCGGGACCTAGCAAGCACTTTGGCGTGGCCACCAGCTTCGACGGCTCGAACGTCTACGTTGCGGAGTACTTCTTTAACTAGTCTTTGCTTCTTTATCTACTAAGGACGACGGGTGCACTGATCCGACCCACTGCGCGGAGCAGAAAGGCAGGTCATGACGGGAGCATGGCGGCGTAGTTTCCGGGTACGTAAGATGGTCCCCATGATTTTGATTAACGTAAAATTCCACGTAAAGCCCGAATATGCAGAGACCTTCCTCGAGGAGATCGACTGGTACACCCAGGCTTGTAATGCGGAGTCGGGTTGCCTGAACTTTGATTGGTACCGTGATCCGGAGGACCGTCAGCGCTTCCTCCTCGTTGAGGCTTATGCTGATGGCAAGGACGTGGATCATGTCCAGGGCGAGCACTTTAAGCGCTCCTGCGAGGAGTTCCCGAAGTACTTGCTGGAGACCCCGGAAATCATCAACGTCCACATCGACGGGAAGACCGAGTGGGACCGCATGGCCGAGTACAAGGTGGAGTCCTAAGACACTCGCTTAAAAGCAATCCGCCTCCCTGCACCGTGTATACAACCACGCAGCGCAGGAAGGCGGATTTTTCTATGGGCGTTTTAGGTTGCGACGTTGAGAAGAATGATAATAAGGACTGGCGGTACTAGGAGACCTGCGAGGATAAACCAGGCCGTTTTCTGCCCAAAGTTGAATTGGGAAGAACCGCTGGGAAGGGGCACCATCGCGCGGGTATCTGTGGGGTCGTAGTAGAACAATCCGTAACGAAGCTTGCCCGCTGTAGAGGAGTCAGGAAAGTTTTCATCCAGCTTTTTATTTATGCTATTCAACCTGAACATGAGCCAGACGCAAGCCATAAGGATGGCAACGACTAAGCAGGGGAAAATTAGCGGTCTAGGGCCGCTGAGAAAGATTCCAGTGAGCGCGAACGCCGTGCAGATTGCCGTTAGTGCAAAAAACCAAAAGCTTAACGCTGGAAGGATAGCAGCGGAGTGAGCACGGCTACGCTCGATATCAACCGCAGAAGACTGCGAATAGCTGCCTGTGGTTGTCTTGGTGCTTTGTTGCGTTATGCCGATAGTTACTGCTGAAACAATCGTCAGAATAATAGGAACAAGCACAGCAAAACCAATTGCATTGCGATAGGTCTTTGGCATCCATGCATCAGGTTCGTCTCGACCATTGAAATGCTTGGGCAGTGGGTCTGGGAGACTATCCCAGCCGGCAATCACTACGATTGCGGCGACTAGCGCAAGCGCTGCCGTGGCGGCCAACCAAATCCATTCTTTGCGTGGAGCTGTCAACAGGAAGTTCCTCGTGTGCGCAGTTTCTTACCTAAATCCAAAAACAGGATAACGAAAAGGCGGACGGTCCGCTGTAAGAGACCGTCCGCCTTTTGCGTTCTAGGAGCTTTGGCTCAAGAACTTCTAGATCTGGCACTTGGAATCCAAGTTCTTGTCGTAGTTGGAATACTGCAACAAGGCGTAGTGGAAAGCCAATGCGTATTCCGAAGCGCCTTCCGGAAGCGGGTGAATGCCGTCGGAATAGAGCAAGTTCGGGTTGCTCTGTGCGTGGGTGCACCAGTCAGCAAGGTAGACGTTGTCGTACTTTTTCGCAGCATCGATGACGTCGCGTTGGGACTGTGCCATCCATCCGCGGTCGCCATAAGGAACGGCCATCACGATGGTGTGGTCTGGGCCGATGAGGTCAACGACTTCCTGAATCTGGTCAGGGAATGCCGGGCCATTGGTACCGAAGCCAAGGAAAACCGTGGAGCGCAGCTGGCCAGAATCCTTGAGCTGCTGAATGATCGGGATAGCTGCTGTGTAGTGGCGGGAAACGTCGGCGTCGACGTAGATGCCTGGGTAGCGCTGCTGCAGTGCCTCGGAGGCAGCCAACATCACCGAGTCACCGATGGCGGTAATTTCATTGCCGGTTGGCATCGGACGGCTGGTATTTTCTTCTGGGCTCGCTGGAGCTGCCGCAGCGCCAGGGTTGCCCTGGTTGCTTTGCGTGTTCTTCTGCTGCAGCATCTCGAGCTGCTGCTCCAGCTCAGATTTATCGCTGGAGATCGCCAGCGCGTAGCCCACGCCCACTAGGGAAGCGACGACGATCAACGGCACAAACGGCCAAAAGGCCTTGGCAAATCCGTCCTTCATCTCGGAGATCGAGGGGCGGGCCGCCCAGTAGCCAGTCCACGTCTTCTTGTAACCGCCGCGGCGGAAAGGATTCTCCACGAACTGGTAGGAAAGCTCTGCCAGCAGGAAGGAGATCGGTATCGCGACAAGGCCCAGAATCCACGGCTTGTCGGAGGAGTGGTTTCCGTCGAAAATCGCGCGCAAAATCATCACGACCGGCCAGTGCCACAGGTACAGCGAGAAGGAACGCTGACCCAGCCAACGCATGACGGCAGTGCTGAAGATCCATTTGAGAGGACCGAATTCGCGGACGACGCCCCAAATCATGAGCGCGCCGAGGACGCTTGTCAGCACCAAGCCGCCGCGATAGGTGAAGTCTGCATCGTCCGGCATTAGGAACAGTTGCGCGATGTAACCCGCAAGCGCTAAGAAGCCAATCGTTCCTGCCAGAACACGCTCGGACTTTCCGGGACTTGCCCACGAGTCAGCCCCGGGATCTTCCTTGGTGCTGGTGAGCATCAAAGAAAGGATTGCGCCAATGAGCAAGCCGAAGGCGTGGGTATCGGTGCCGTAGTAGACGCGCGTTGGGTCCTCACCAGGAACGTAGATGAGCCACATTGCCACGCCGGACGCGATGGCCAGAATTAACGAGACCGCAATTGGGAGTCGGCGGGGTTGACGCCGGGAAATGGCGAAAATGGTGAAAATGAGCAGGGGCCAAATGACATAGAACTGCTCTTCAACAGCCAACGACCAGTAGTGGGCAAAGACCTGAATTTCGTTGTCAGCAAAGTAAGACTGCGAGGTGGCAATCTGTGTCCAGTTATTGACGAAGAAGAACGTGCCCAGGAACTGCTCGCGGATTCCTACTGCTAGATCACCGCCGATGAGACCAACGATGGACGTGCAAATGATGAGCACGGCCAACGCTGCGGGCAGGATTCGGCGGAATCGTCGGACCCAGAAATCCTTCAAGCTGATGCGGCCGCTGGCGCGGAATTCGCGGACGAGCAGGGAGGTAATCAAGAATCCGGATAGGACAAAGAACATGTCAACGCCGAGGTAACCACCGGGCAGGAAGTCGCCGAAGAAGTGGTAGATGACCACTGCGAGGACGGCTAGGCCGCGAAGGCCGTCGAGGCCCTTGACCTGGCGCAGGCGGGCGCGGCGGTTGTGCTTTACTTCCTTGCTTTCTGGTGGCGTGGCAAGTGCTTCGGGCTCGTGGGGGAAGCTGTCCACCATGACCGGGGTAGCCGGTTTTGCAGATTGCTGCGGGCGCGGCTCATTCTTGGGCGGCTGCACAAATGCCGCTGGGGCAGTAGCGATGCTTGCTTCTTTGGCAGTGGGCTTCGCGATTGGCTTATTGTTCGGCTTGGCGTCTGAGGTCTGCGCAGAACGATTGGGATGCTTCTGTGCTTCGCGAGGAGGCTTCGGTGCCTTCAACTGCTGCTGGGAAGGCGTGCCCACGGATTGCGAGCGACGTGCGAGTGCGCGTGCGATCTCCTGCTCAGTGGCAGCGTGGTTCGCGGAGTTTGCGGTGGCTTCTGCGCCAGCTGCTTTTGCAGTGGTTCCAGGCTTCGCGGCACTCGCTGGGCGGTTCGCCTGTTCTGCCTCTGGCCGTGGCTTTTGCGGCTGCTGTGCTTGAGCCTGGGGCTGTGTCTGCTTAGCCTGAGATTGCGGAGCCTGGGCCTTTGGCTGGGCCTGAGCCTGCGGCTTTCCAGCAGGCTGAGAAGCTTGGGCCGTCTGAGATGCCTGTGCTGCGTTGGCCGGCTTGCCCTCGGGCTGCTTGTTCTTACCGGCATTAGGCTGCTTCGGGTGTTGCTTTGCAGGCGGATTCTGCGCCTCAGCCTTGGCCTTGGTTGCGGAAATACCGGCTGCGGCGGCGCCAGCTGCTGTGGGGCCTGCCTTCGAGGCGCCCTGTTTCGGCGTCTCTGGCTTAGTGCTTTGCTTCGAGGTATCGGGCTTGGCGCCCGTGTTCGGCTGAGCGCTTTGTTGAGTCTTTGGCTGTTGAGTCTTTGGAGCCTGTGCGTTCTGTGGCTTTGGCGCGACAGACGCCTTTTGCGTCTGTGTTACTTGTTGCTTCGTTACCGGCGGATAAATCAGGCGTGGCTTCTTTTTGCCGTCGGCGTTCTTGCCCGCAGCCTTTGCTGCATTCGAACCATCTTTTTCGGATTTTTCGG
>NZ_KV788285.1:0-541 GCF_001807215.1 Corynebacterium sp. HMSC05D08
GTTTTACGCTCGGTTGGTGGTTTCTGGTGTACACGACGGCACTAGACTTATGCTAGGCGAACTCGGGGCGGATCGGAGTTTGCCGGGCGTTATTCTGTCCGTCGAAGAAGCTCAATCCATGGTTTCGTTCAAGATAAATAAAACAAATCGCGTGTAATGATGGACACTAGCTAAGACGAGATGTAAGGTACATCACTATCAAGGGTGTTGTTAGAGGGATGGGGAGAATGCCTCATGGCGTTAGACTTGGCAGCTCGTATTCAGCAGCGAAAACCTGATCCGCGCTGGAAACGCCTTCCGCGTTTTATTGCGGGGGGCGAATGTATAAATTGTCAAGAATGTGTTAGACGTTGCCCAGTTGCTTTTGCGGCAATCGTGGTTCTTGATCATGGACCTGTGATAATCCCCGAACTCTGCTCAGGTTGTCCGCAGTGTGTGAAAGCTTGCCCGATGGATTGCATATATGAAGATTTGGAGGGTCAGCGCAACGGTACCCCTGAAGAGCTTTGGAAAAAGGTAGAGCAACGTGAAAACGAATTTT
>NZ_KV788286.1:0-897 GCF_001807215.1 Corynebacterium sp. HMSC05D08
TGTGTGATGGCGTGCCTTTTGAAGAATGAGCCTGCGAGTCAGCGGCATGTCGCGAGGTTAACCCGTGTGGGGTAGCCGTAGGGAAACCGAATCCTAATGGGGTGTTTAGTGGCATGTCCTGGACCCGAAGCGGGGTGATCTACCCATGGCCAGTGTGAAGCAGCAGTAAGATGCTGTGGAGGCGCGAACCCACGTAGGTTGAAAACTGCGGGGATGAGCTGTGGGTAGGGGTGAAAGGCCAATCAAACTCCGTGATAGCTGGTTCTCCCCGAAATGCATTTAGGTGCAGCGTCGCATTAGCTTGGTGGAGGTAGAGCTACTGGTTGGTTGAGCGGGACTACAATCTTAGCAATGTCAGCCAAACTCCGAATGCCATTAATGTGTTGTGCGGTAGTGAGACTGTGGGGGATAAGCTTCATAGTCGAGAGGGAAACAGCCCAGATCGCCGGTTAAGGCCCCTAAGGGTGTGCTAAGTGGAAAAGGATGTGGGATCGCGAAGACAGCCAGGAGGTTGGCTTAGAAGCAGCCATCCTTGAAAGAGTGCGTAATAGCTCACTGGTCGAGTGGTTCTGCGCCGACAATGTAGTGGGGCTCAAGCACACCGCCGAAGCTGCGGCAATAATATTTTGTTATTGGGTAGGGGAGCGTCGTGCACGTGTTGAAGCGTTACCGTGAGGAGGCGTGGAGTGTGTGCGAGTGAGAATGCAGGCATGAGTAACGAATTGGAAGGTGAGAATCCTTCCCGCCGGATGACTAAGGGTTCCTGGGTCAAGTTCGTCTTCCCAGGGTGAGTCGGGACCTAAGGCGAGGCCGACAGGCGTAGTCGATGGATAACCAGTTGATATTCTGGTACCCGAGTATATGCGCCCCTGATAAAGCACTGATACTAACCACCGT
>NZ_KV788287.1:0-32026 GCF_001807215.1 Corynebacterium sp. HMSC05D08
CACGAAAGAACGCGAAATCCCAGAACCAATTAAACCTTTAGTGAATGTGCTGGAATAGGAGCCATACTGGTGACGATAGTCTTTGGCCTGGACACGCCTAGTTGATATTCGGAAGATTGTTCAAACGTTGAGGTGAGTGCCGACACTAGAATTGGCTGTCCGTCCTGTCTTCTGACTGCGTCCTTTCAGCGGTGAAAACGGCGAAAGCCCTCGTCATCCCCCAGAAAGTGACGGTGTTTCCGTCTGTGGGGAGACGAGGGCTGGTGCTTGCCCGCGGCCGAGTGGCGGGGCGTCGGCTAGCACATTAGGCGAACTGTTTGATGAGGTCTTGCAGAGCCTTGAAGTCGAACTTGACCAGACCGAGGGCCTGAGCCGCAGCGGTGATGATGCCGAAGATGAGGGCCATCACGCCGGCGCCAGCCAGACCGGCGCCTGCAGAAGAGGAGCCGTTGGAGGAACCATCGTTAGATGGCTTGTTGTCGGTGTCGTCTTCAGCGGTGTTGAACCACCACTCGTCCAGGGCCAGCTTGGCCACGGTGGTGTTGTCGATGTACTCGCCGCGGACTGGGTCGGTGCCAGAAACCTTAGCCTGGATATCTTCGGAGCCAGCGCCCTTGAAGAAGAACGGTACGACCTGGTTGGTGTGGTTGGTGGAGTACCACTCGTGGGTCGGAGCGGTGCCCTTGGTGCCGGTCTGTGGCTTCCAAGCGTCAGTCTCATCCGCGCCGGAGAGGTAGCCGGTCTCGTGGTCAGCGGTCACGATGAGCAGGGTTTCCTCCCAGGAGGAGTTCTGGTCAACCCAGGCGATGGCGGCGTCGACAGCCGCGTTGAAGTCCTCGAATGCCTGGACAGACTCGCCCTCGAGCTCCTTGGCGGTGTCGGCACCGAACGCGCCTTCAACTAGGTACTTGGACTGGCCGGTCTCGTAGAGACTGTTGGAGGCGATGTGGCCGTAGCTCATGCCGTCACCGATCATGTAGATGATGTTCTTCGGGCCAGAAGTAGCAGCGTGTGTCGGGACGACAAGGTCGGTGGTCAGGGCGGTAGTGGCTACTGCGGCCACGCTAACGCGCAGAGCGCGAGCACAGATTAGAATCCCTCTCATGACTGAAAATGCAGCTGCCACGTTGCCGCCATGCCCTGAATGTTCCTCCGAATACACCTACGAGATGCCGCCGCTCATCGTCTGCCCGGAGTGCGCGCACGAGTTCGAAGCCACCGCCGCTGGTGCGGACACCGACTCCGCTGAGCCCCAGGTAATCGTTGATTCTGTGGGCAACACGCTTGCCGACGGCGACACAGTCACCGTCACCAAGACCCTCAAGGTCAAGAGCGCGCAGCAGCCGCTGAAGTCCGGCACTAAGGTCCGCGGCATCCGTCTGAACTTTGATGCTGGAACGGGTCAGGAAGACCATAACATCGACTGCAAGATTGATGGCTTCGGTGCCATGACGTTGAAGCCGGCGGTGGTCAAGAAGGTCTAGAGGGGTTTGCCCGAAAGTGATATCGTTACTGATATCAACGGGAAGGTGGGCAGTGCGATGGCCTCATTGGTAGTAAGAAACCTTGACGACGCGATAAAAGAAGCGCTCGTGGCTCGTGCGCAGGAGAATGGCCGCTCAATGGAAGCGGAGGTGCGCGCAATTCTTATTGACGTTGTGCAACCGAAGAACATTGGGATTGCTCTTTATGAAGCAAGCAGAGATGCCGCGGTTGAATTGGAAACTCCACCACGTGATGACGAAGCGCGGGCGGTGCTTTTTAAATGATCGTACTGGACACAAATGTCGTATCTGAGGTGCTTAAACCGCGTCCGGATGACAAAGTGTTGAGTTGGATGAAAAGCATCGAGGTCCGCACATCTGTCACTGCCATGACTGTTTCGGAGCTTTATGCTGGCGTGGCTATCTTGCCAGAGGGAAAGAAGAAGGCCACGTTGCGCAAGGTCTTAGATCGCGTCCTGAGTATGTACCCAATTCTTTCCTTTGATTTTCTGGCTGCGCAGGAATACGCCGAAGTCGTTTCTAGGCGGAGACAGTCCGGGCAGCCAATTTCTACTGTCGATGCGCAGATAGCAGCGGTATGCCGAGCCAATAATGCTGTATGCGCCACCCGTAATGTCAAGGATTTTGAGAATACTGGAGTTCGACTCATTAACCCATGGGATTAGTCAAGGTGGCGCAGGCGATGTCAAAGCCAGATGATGAGGAAGCCCGCACCGCTATGTATTTCGCCCGCACCGCGGAGCGGCCGAATAAATTGAAGTTTTATCCGCCCTGACGTGCTCCGGAGCTTGTTAGGGCGCTAGACTGTGGAGCCATGACTAACCCGAGTGATTCCACCGCGCACCGCTATACCCCGGAGCTCGCCGCGCAGATCGAAAATGCCTGGCAGCAGTACTGGAAGGACAACGGTACGTTCAACGCGCCGAACCCCGTCGGCGACCTAGCCACGGAGGGCGAGGGCGCCCTTCCGAAGGAAAAGCTCAACATCCAGGACATGTTCCCGTACCCATCTGGTGCGGGCCTGCACGTGGGCCACCCGCTGGGCTATATCGCTACCGATACCTATGCTCGCTACAACCGCATGCTGGGCAAGAACGTCCTGCACACCCTGGGTTATGACGCCTTTGGCTTGCCGGCCGAGCAGTACGCCATCCAGACCGGAACCCACCCGCGCACCACCACGATGGCCAACATCGAGAACATGCGCCGCCAGCTGGGCCTGCTGGGCTTGGGTCACGATCCGCGCCGCTCCGTGGCGTCGACGGACCCAGAGTTTTATAAGTGGACTCAGTGGATCTTCCTGCAGATTTACAACTCCTGGTTCGACGAGGAGCAGCAGAAGGCGCGCCCAATCGCTGAGCTGGTAAAGGAGCTCGAGGTAGGCAAGCGCAAGACCAAGGATGGCCGTTACTACTCCGATCTGACTGCAGCCGAACAGGCCGCAGCCCTGGACGAGTTCCGCCTGGTCTACCTGTCCAACTCCACCGTCAACTGGTGCCCTGGCCTGGGTACCGTGCTGGCAAACGAGGAGGTCACGGCAGAGGGTAAGTCCGAACGCGGCAACTTCCCGGTCTTCCGCAAGAACCTGTCCCAGTGGATGATGCGCATTACCGCTTACTCTGATCGCCTGCTGGACGATCTGGAGCTTCTGGATTGGCCGGAGAAGGTCAAGTCCATGCAGCGCAATTGGATTGGTCGCTCCCGTGGCGCAGAGGTGGACTTCACCGCTGAGGGCCACAAGATCACCGTCTTCACCACTCGCCCTGACACCCTGTTCGGCGCTGAGTACGTGGTGCTGGCTCCAGAGCACGAGCTTGTCGACGCCCTGCTCTCCCCCGTCCCGTATGACGACGACGTCGACAGCCGCTGGACCTTTGGCCACGATGATCCAAAGGAGGCCGTGGAAGCCTACCGTGAGTCCATCGCCGCAAAGTCTGACCTGGAGCGCCAGGAGAACAAGGAAAAGACCGGCGTCTTCTTGGGCACCTATGCTGTTAACCCGGTCAACGGCAAGCAGGTTCCGATCTTTATTGCTGACTATGTTCTGACCGGCTACGGTACCGGCGCCATCATGGCGGTGCCGGCGCACGATACGCGTGACTACGAGTTCGCCACCGAATTTGGCCTGCCAATTACGGAGGTTGTCTCTGGTGGTGACATCAGCAAGGAGGCGTTTACTGAGTCCGGCAAGGCCGTTAACTCCGCTAATGATTCCATCGACCTGAACGGCAAGTCCAAGGAAGAGGCAATCGCGGCCATCATCCCGTGGCTGGAGGAGCAGGGCATCGGCCGTGAAAAGATCCAGTACAAGCTGCGCGACTGGCTGTTTGCACGCCAGCGTTACTGGGGCGAGCCCTTCCCCATCGTCTATGACGCTGAAGGCCAGGCTCACCCGTTGCCAGAGTCCATGCTGCCGGTCGAGCTGCCGGAGGTAGAAGACTACAAGCCGGTCTCCTTCGACCCAGACGATTCCGATTCCTCCCCGCAGCCGCCGCTGGCCAAGGCCCGCGGATGGGTGGAGGTGGAACTCGACCTTGGTCTGGGTCAAGGGACCCAGACTTACTACCGTGATACCAACGTCATGCCGCAGTGGGCAGGTTCTTCCTGGTACCAGCTGCGCTACATCGACCCGCAGAATTCGGAGGAATTCTGCAGCTTGGAGAACGAGCGTTACTGGACGGGACCTCGTCCTGCGGACTTCGGTCCCGAAGATCCAGGAGGAGTTGACCTCTACGTCGGCGGCGTCGAGCACGCGGTGTTGCACCTGCTCTACGCCCGTTTCTGGCACAAGGTCCTCTTCGACCTCGGTCACGTTTCCTCCAAGGAGCCGTACCGCCGCCTGTTCAACCAGGGCTACATCCAGGCCTATGCTTACACCGATTCCCGTGGCGTTTACGTCCCGGCTGCCGAGGTGGAGGAAAAGGACGGCAAGTTCTACTACAACGGTGAAGAGGTCAACCAGGAGTACGGAAAGATGGGCAAGTCCCTGAAGAATGCCGTGGCTCCGGATGACATCTGCCGCGACTACGGTGCCGATACCCTGCGCGTTTATGAGATGTCCATGGGTCCGCTGGATACCTCCCGCCCGTGGGCAACCAAGGACGTCGTCGGTTCCCAGCGCTTCCTGCAGCGTCTGTGGCGTCTGGCCGTCGACGAGCAGACCGGCGAGCTTGCTACTAGCGACGCCGAGCTCACCGAGGATGATCTCAAGGCCCTGCACCGCGCCATTGCCGGTGTGCGTGATGATTACGAGAACCTGCGTCTGAACACCGTGGTGGCTAAGCTCATCGAGTACGTCAACTACCTGACGCGCACCTACGGCAACTCCGCCGAAGGCGCTCCGCGTGCTGCGGTCGAGCCGATTGCGCAGTTGGTCTCCCCGATTGCTCCGCACATCGCGGAGGAGCTGTGGAAGCGCTTCGGCCACACCGAGACCATCACCTACTCCTCCTTCCCCACCTTCGAGGAGAAGTACCTGGTAGATGACGAGATTGAGATTCCAGTCCAGGTCAATGGCAAGGTCAAGGCGCGCGTCAACGTGCCTGCCGACGCCGACGAAGAGGCCGTGGTTTCCGCCGCACTTGCCGACGCCCGCATCGTCGAGCTGACCGAGGGCAAGAACGTGTTCAAGAAGATCTACGTCCCTGGCCGCATGGTCAACCTGGTGGTTAAGTAAGCGCTAAATCATCACAAACCGAGGGCCTGCGCCACGTCTAGGAGCAGGCCCTCTCCCCTATCTGTGCTGCTTGCCGAGGCCACGAGCTGTACGCTCGCGCCATTGGCTGATGGTCCACTGCTGTGCAGCAAGCGCTGGTGAGTCCTGCGGAGTAGATGGTTTCGAAGGCATAACGAAATACTACGTGCGGTGGTGGACACGTGCGTTTCACGGTAAGTCTAAGACATGAATGAAAATAGGGAGCTTTTCCTCGACGCAATGCGTCGGCTTGAGATTGCAGAGCGCGCGCTTGGCGATGCCCGTGCCCGCCTCCTCGAATATGGTCAGCAAATGGAAGGGGCTGCGCAGCCGAGCCAGTCTCCGGCCCCTGCGTCGGCGCCGCAGCACGAAGCGCCTGCGCCGCAGGCTCAGTCTGGTGTTCCGGCTTATCCGCACTCAGCGTCGCAACACTCAGCGTCGCAGCACTCGGCTCAGCCGCAGCTCCCAGTTCAGCCGCCGAAGCCGCGCGACCGCGAGAAGACGCTCATTGGTGCGGTGGCCGTGGGTGGCGCGCTTATCACGCTGGCGGGCGTGGCCTTCCTTGTGGGACTTGCCATTCAGGCGGGCCTCCTGGGGCCGGTGGGCCGCGTCGTTCTGGCTTACATCGTGGCGGGTGCGCTGCTCGGGGCCGGATGGTGGTTCCGTGACAAGGCGGCACCGGCCGGTGTGACCGCCTTGATGGCCACTTCCCTATTTGCGGCGCTGGCCACGACGTTCCTGGTGGTCACGTGGCTGGGCTGGTGGCCGGCATGGCTGGGAGCGGTGCTCATGGCGCTCATCTATGGCGGATTCGTGGGTTACGCCCACCGTTTCCGTCAGGGCTCATTCACGCAAGAGTGGATGGCCACAGGCGCAGGTATCGCCGCACTCTCCTACCCCAGCGCAGTGGCACCCGCGCACGTTGGCGGTGCCATGCTCGTTGTCCTGATCCCGCTGGTTACCGCCGTCTACAGCGTCTTGTGCCGCAGTGAGCGCATGGCCGAGGTGCTGCGCGCTATCGCCGGCATCGGGCTTGCCGTGATCATGGTGGAAGTCGCCGTCCGCAGCAACCCCTTTAGTCTGCCCTCGTTGTGGATTGCCATCGCGTGCAGCTTGCTCGCCATCGCGGCTGTAGCCATAGTGGTCTACTTCCCCACCGTCAAGGCGGAATTTGGCTTTGCGTTCTTGGGGCTGCTCGCCCCGGGCTTCCTGCTGGTCACTGCCCTCATTCGCGCGGACGCCATCCTCGCCGAGTGGATGGCCGTTGCTGCCCTGGCTGTCATCGTGGGTATCGCCTGGCTTGGCAACTCCGTCATCAAGGATTGCGCACTTGGTGCTATCCCCGTGGTCTATGCCCTGGTCATGCTGGACACCATGGCGGGCTGGACTGGCACAGCCCCCACAGGGACCATGGCGGTAGTCCTGACGTTTGTCCTAAGCGGGCTCTTCTTCGCAGCATTCGTGCTGCTCCTCCATGCGATGAGCAATGCTTTCGTCCTGGCCGCCTGGTTCCTGGGTTCGCTCATAGTGCTCACCCCGCTTCTCGGTGGTGTGCTCTTTGATCCGCCTGCCCTCGCTGGCATGGAGCCACTTGCCGAGGGCATCGTCCTCACCGTGGCCCTCCTCGCGGGCTACCTGTTGCGCCAGCGTATCCCCCACTACGAGCGCCGCGGAGTCGCAGCCGCACTGCTGCTCTTTGTACTCCTGCTCAGTCTTCTTGCCACGGTAGGCACAATCGCCTCGGCAGCCGCGATCGTGGCGGGAGACGCGGGCCTCAAGACTGCCTACCTGGCTTCGCACGCCCTGGTTTCAGTGGCGTGGATGGTCCTTGCTGCCCGCCTGCTTCTTGCCGCGGAGCAGCGCTTTACCGCCGTCGGCGTGCTGCTTGCCATTGTGGCGGTGGCCAAGCTGACCTTCTTCGATCTCGCGGCCACAAGCGGTATCTTCCGCGCGCTCGCCTTCCTGCTCAGCGGCATTATCTTGCTGACCATCGCGGTGCGTCGCCGCGGCGTCGACAAGCCGCGCCGCGAACAGGTCTAGGCCTCGTCCCAGAAAGGAGTAGCGCAGACGGCCACGGCGTCGATTGCCGCGTGCGCGGGCGGATTCTCCTCGAAGACCACCGCAAACCCGGCCACGTGGCCCACCCAGAATTCATTTTCGGTGAGCTCATGCACGTGCTTCGCGACGTCCTTTACCTCACCCGTCACCCGCACCCGCGGCGTGAGCATGCTGGGCTTGTAATTGCTGTAGAAGCGTTCCGTGTCGGGGGCCTCGAAGTCCGCGGTAACGTGGTGACCTGCGGGTTCCACGTGCGTGGCCAGGAGTGCGGGGTACAGCGTGCCCTGCAAAGCCTCGCCACCGGCAGGGTTGCCGGCAGGGAGGGAAAAGGGGGCGTCGACAAGCGCGGCGAAGCGCTTACCTGCAGTTTCTACCACCCCGATGAAAGGCGTGGCCCTGTAGATGGTGCCCTGCTGGGCCGAGCCGCGGAAGGTGACCACGTAGGTCTGCTCATCCTCGTAAGCCATGCCCGTGATGCAGATGCCTGAAGGATCGCGGTGATAGAGGACCTCGTCAAACGCGGGGTCCTCATGGGAGCGCGCGACCTCGTGGAGCTCGTCGACGGTTTCCAAAAAGATGTCCATGATGGGCCATCTTAGCTGCGCGCGAGAGCCTCGCCTACGCGCTTGCCAGAATGGATGCAGCCGCCCAGGAACGTGCCCTCGAGCGCGTTCTTGCCATGCATGCCACCGCCGCCGAAGCCGGACGCCTCGCCGCAGGCATACAGGCCGGTCAGGACGGATCCGTCGGGATTGAGGCAGGCGCCGTCGAGGTTGGTTTCGATGCCGCCCAGCGTCTTGCGGGTGAGCACCTTGAGGCGCACCGCGATGAGTGGGCCCTTGTCGAGCAAGCGATGCGGGGCCGCGCAGCGAATCAACTTGTCGCCCAAGAAACCGCGAGCGATGCGGATGTAGTTGACCTGAGCGTCCTTGGAGAACGGGTTGTCGAGCTGCGCGTCGCGATCCTCAATGATCTTGCGTAGTTGGTCCACATAAATCTTGGGTGAACCCTCTGGACTGATGGAATTCATGCCTTTGACCAGGTCTTCTAGGTTATCTTCAACAACCCAGTCGATGCCGTTGTCCATGAAAGCTTTGACGGCCACATGGGTGCCTGAGCCGAGCTTGCCGGCCAGCTTCTTGAACTCCTTGTCTGTGAGATCGGGGTTCTGCTCGGAGCCGGAGAAGATGAACTCTTTGTCCACGATTTCCTGGTTGAGCACGAACCAGGAGTAGCCATGCCCGGTGTTGGTGATGTGCGACAGTGCGGCGAGGTTATCCGAACCTGGGAAGAGGTTGGTGGGCAGGCGATTGCCTTCCGCGTCGAGCCACAGGCTGGATGGGCCTGGGATGATGCGGATGCCGTGCTCTGGCCAGATGGAATCCCAGTTGCTCATGCCCTCGGGGTAGGCCCACATGCGGTCCTGGTTGACGAGGTTGGCGCCGGCCTTGCTGGCGATGTCGATTCCGCGGCCGTCGACATGCGCGGGAACGCCCCTGACCAGCTCCTCTGGGCATTTACCCCAGCGCTCAGTGGGCCACATGGTGCGCACTTTCTCAAGGTTTCCGCCGATGCCGCCGGTGGCAATCACCACGGCCTGGCCACGGAGCTCAAATTGCTTGACGACTTCCCTTCCGCTCGCCTCACCACGCACCTGGTCGGTGGGCGCCAGGGCCGAACCCTTCACGCCGACGACGCGCCGTGCGCTCCCGTGCCCCTCGGTGATGAGCTCGTCGACGCGGTGGCGGAAGTGGAATTCCACTTTGCCTTCCTTCTCGGCCTTCTCAAGAGGTTCGCGGAAGACACGGACTACCTCAGGGCCGGTGCCCCAGGTGAGATGGAAGCGGGGGACTGAATTGCCGTGCCCGGAGGCGTCGCCCGAACCGCGCTCTGCCCAGCCAATGGTGGGCAGCACGTTAAGTCCCAGTTTCTTGAGGTAAGAGCGCTTTTCATTTGCGGCGAAGCGAACGTACTCACGGCCCCACTTACGCGGCCAGTAGTCGTGTGAGTCTTCGGTGGTGACTTCGTCGTAGTCGGCGGAGTTGGCCCAGTCGCGCCAGGCCAGCTCCTCGGAGTCTTTCACGCGCATGAGCTTTTGCTCAGGGGAGCCGACGTAAAACAGGCCGCCAAGTGACCAAAAGGCTTGTCCGCCCAGGTTATTGCGGTTTTCCTGCTCGAGGAAGATGACGTGCTTGCCGCCTTTGAAGGCCTCGTAACCTGCGACCATTCCTGCCAGCCCAGTGCCGACGATAATGACTGAGTTCTCTTTCATGCACAAAAGCATACGGCAGAAATGTGACCTGTGACGCAGTTTCCTTAATCGCGGCGGCAATAACGCCTATTCGTATTACTGCTGCGCGTAGATGGTGTCGACCTTCTCCACCAGGGTCAGGACGTCGTAGGACGCAACCAGCTCGTCGTGCTGGTTGTAGAGGGCGGCATCCCAGCAGACCTCGCCATAATCGTCGGTCACGCGCGGGGTAATGCGCTTGGCGGTGAGCTCGATGCGGATGGAATCGTCGTAGGTAACCGGGGTGATAAAGCGCAGGTTCTCCAAGCCGTAGTTCGCCAGAACGGGACCTGGCGCCGGCTCCACGAAAAGGCCTGCGGCCCAGGAGACCAGGAGGTAACCGTGTGCGACGCGGCGTGGGAAGAAGGGGTTCGCGGTGGCGGCCTCTTCGTCGGTGTGGGCGTAGAAGGTATCACCGGTTGACTGTGCAAACGCGGTGATGTCCTCGAGGGAGACCTTGCGCAGGTCCGACGCGAATTGGTCGCCGATCTTGAGGGTGGCTAGGTCCTTGCGGAACGGGTGGACACCCGCGCTGGAGACGACGTCGGCGCGGGTCACGCGCTGCACGCGCGCACCGCGGTGCCACTGGCCGGTGATGGCGGTGAGGTGATCAGGCGTGCCCTGGATGGCGGTGCGCTGCATGAAGTGCTTGATGCCGCGCACACCACCCAGTTCTTCGCCGCCGCCGGCGCGGCCCGGGCCACCGTGGACGAGGTGCGGGAGGGGAGAGCCGTGGCCGGTAGACGTCTTCGCATCATCGCGGTCGAGGAAGTGCAGGCGGCCGTGGTGGGCAGCAATGCCGAGTGCGTACTCGCGTGCCAGCTGCGGGTCATGCGTAATAACGGAGGCAACCAGCGAACCAGAGCCCAGGGCGGCGAGCTCAACGGCCTCGGCGGGGGAGTCGTAGCCCAGGAAGGAGACGACGGGGCCGAAGGCTTCGGTGTCGTGGACCGCTGGGGTGCGGTTATTGGCAAAGCGCAGGATAGTGGGGTTGAAGAACGCGCCCTCGGCCTCCTCGCCGCCGTAGACTACCTCGCCGCCGCCGGCCTTGAGCTTCTCGACGGCCTTCGCGACGTCCTGCTTCTGATCTGCGGAGACCAGCGGGCCCATGGTGGCGGAGGCGTCGCGCGGATCGCCCACGACGACCTTGTCGCGCAGGCGTGCGCTGAGGGCTTCAATGGTGGCGTCGACAAGCGCATGCGGGACGATGGCGCGGCGGATGGCAGTACACTTCTGACCCGCCTTCGAGGTCATCTCGCCGAAGACTGCCTTGACGAAGGCCTCGAACTCCGGGGAGTCCGCGGTGACATCGGTACCCAGAATGGCAGCGTTGAGGGAGTCAGCCTCCGCGCTGAACTGGATACCGCCCTCGATGACGTTGCGGTGTGCGCGCAGAGTATTCGCAGTATCGGCAGAGCCAGTAAAGGCCACGTGGTCGCGGTAGTCCAGGTGATCCAACAGGTCACGGGCGGAGCCGGAGATGAGCTGCAGGCTGCCTTCCGGCAGGATCCCGGAATCAATCATGAGGCGCACGCAGGCTGCGGAGATGTAGCCGGTCGGCGTGGCGGGCTTAACAATCGAGGGCACGCCCGCGATGAAGGCTGGGGCGAACTTCTCCAGCATGCCCCAGACGGGGAAGTTGAAGGCGTTGATCTGCACCGCAACGCCAGGGATGGAGGTGTAGATGTGGCGGCCAATGAAGGAGCCGTCCTTGGAGAAGACCTCTGCCTCGCCGTCCGGCATGACGGTGGAGTTAGGCATCTCGCGGCGGCCCTTCGAGGAGAAGGTGAACATGGTGGAAATACCGCCGTCGATATCGACGAAATTATCGCTCTTGTTGGCGCCGGCCTGGTTGGCCAGTTCGTAGAGTTCCTCGCGGTGATCTTGGAGGTAGATCGCGAGTTCTTTGAGCTTGAGGGCGCGCTCGTGGAAGGTGAGCTTTTGTAGTCCCTCGCGCCCGATGCTACGGGCGTAGTCGATGGCGCCGGCGATGTCGAGGCCTTCGGCGCTTACTAGGGCGACAACGTCCCCAGTTGAGGCATCGTGCACGTCAGCAACGCGCGAGGGATTGTCCGGGGTGAGCCACTGGCCGGAGAGGTAGCTGGGGACGAGGGCTTCAGTCATAGCGAAAAGATTGGCCTTTCCATTAGTTTCCGAACGGTTGGTCAGTAAATACAGGCTAGTATAGTCTGCGTCACATTTCTAGGGTTAAGTAAGGAGTGCAGCATGGCCGCAGAGGTTTGGAAGATTCAGTTGGGTGAGCTGGACAAGAAGATGGGTGTCGAAATCCTGGAAGAGTCGGCTAAACGGGTGGTAGCAACCATGCCGGTGGAGGGCAATACCCAATCCTTCGGGCTGCTCCACGGCGGTGCCATGGCCTGCATCGCCGAGGCCGTCGGCAGCTGGGCGGCGGTGATTCATGCTTCGACGCTGGGCAAGGTCGCCGTGGGCGTGGACATCAATGCGACACACCACGCTTCCGGGCGCTCGGGTCTGGTTACGGCGACGGCCACCGCCATCAAACTGGGCAAGACGCTGTGCTCCCACGAGATCGTCATTACAGATGAGGAGGGGAGGAGGCTGTGCACGGCACGCATCACGAACGCGCTCGTTGACCCTAAGTAGGCGGGGGTAAAGGCGGGTGTAAATAAAGCGTAAAAATCGGGGTAGAGAGGCGTAAAGAAGCCGCAAATAACCGGTAGGTCCCAGGGGGAACGGGCCTAACGTCAGTGCTCGGCAGGTGCACTATGCACCGGCGCTTGGTGCTTTGGGGCACCGGGCACACCTAGTATCGCTTTCACCCAAGGGGGTCTCTCCCACATGTTGGACATTCTGGTCATTGTGATCGTGGTCCTTGCGTTCAGCGGTCCTTCCTCCATCAACGAGTTTATGGACGGAGACGCGTAGAACATGAACACCATCACAGCAGTCATCGGGCTCATCATTGTTGTCGCGCTCGTGGCTTATCTCATCATTTCCCTTATTGACCCGGAGCGTTTCGCATGATCGCTAGCATTGCGGCGGTGGCGCCGCAGTATCTTGCCCTCCTTGCACTTCTAGCGGCGGCCTACGTGCCGCTGGGCAATTGGATGGCCCGCACATATACCTCTGAAAAAGACTGGGCTGTCGAGCGCCTTGTGTACAGAATTTTGCGTATTGACCCTAACCGGGGCCATAACGCCAAGAACTACACTCGTGCGCTGCTGGGCTTCAGCTTGGCCTCCGTCCTCGTCCTTTACGCAGTGCAGCGGCTCCAAGCAGTGTTGCCAAGCTTTGGCAACGCCCGCGAAGACGCAGTGGAGCCGTGGATGGCCTTCAACACCGCGGCTTCTTTCACCTCCAACACCAACTGGCAGTCCTACTCGGGTGAAGATACCCTGACCAACGCCTCCCAGATGTTGGGCCTGACCGTGCAAAACTTCGCCTCAGCCGCAGTGGGCATGTGTGTTGCTGTTGCCTTGATCCGCGGCATCGGCCACTTGGGTTATGACCGCGATACGTTGGCAACCGAGAATGGTCAGCACCTCATCGGCAACTTCTGGGTGGACCTCACCCGCGGCCTCGTCCGCATCCTGCTTCCCCTGTCGCTATTCATCTCCACCGTGCTCGTCCTCGGCGGAACCATGCAAACCTTTGGCTCGAACCTGGTTACGGAGTCCGGTGTAGATATTTCCCGTGCTCCCGTGGCCAGCCAGGAAGCCATTAAGCTCCTGGGTACCAACGGCGGTGGCATCTTCGGTGCCAACTCTGCGCACCCGTTTGAGAACCCGACCGGCTTTACCAACCTGGTGGAGATCTTCTCTCTGCTTGTCATCTCTTTCTGTATGATTCGCACGTATGGTGTGATGCTCAAGTCGCAGAAGCACGCGTGGACGCTGCTCAGCGTGGCTGGTGGTTTGTGGACCGTCATGGTTGTTCTGGTGACTTGGGCACAGCACACCCTTGTCGGCGGTGCGTCTCAGTTGGCAGGCGCCAACATGGAAGGTATCGAACAGCGACTAGGCATTGATGCCTCAGCACTGTTCGCCGTGTCTACCACGGGTACCTCGACTGGTGCGGTGGATTCTATGCACGATAGCTATTCCCCACTGGGCGGTGGTCTGCTCATCCTCAACATGCTGCTGGGTGAAATCGCGCCGGGCGGCGTGGGTACTGGCCTCTATGGCTTGTTGGTTGTGGCTATCCTCGCTGTGTTCATCGGTGGCCTCCTAGTGGGCCGCACACCGGAGTTTATGGGCAACAAGATTGGCCGCAAGGAAATTTCAGCGGTCAGCCTGTACATCCTCACCATGCCGGTTCTGGTTCTTGTGGGTGTCGGCGCTTCCGTGGCGCAGCGCAAGCTCGTGGAAGCTTCAGCGACCAACTTCGGTGCGCCGGGAACGGCTGATAATGCCCACAGCCTGTCGGAAGTTCTTTACGCCTTTACCTCGGCGGCGAATAACAACGGTTCTGCCTTTGCTGGACTGACGGTGACTGAGCCCTGGTGGCAGATCACGTTGGGCTTGGCCATGCTGTTGGGTCGCTTCCTGCCGATCGTTTTCGCCCTATACCTGGCCGGAAGCCTGGCAGGGCAGAAGCGCCAGGCCACCACCGCAGGCAGCTTGCCCACGTCCGGCGTCACCTTCTCCCTGTTGACCATCGGCGTCATCCTGCTGGTCGCAGCACTCACCTTCTTCCCCGTCCTCACCCTGGGTCCCATTTCGGAGGCACTATCATGACAACCCACACCATCACCGCTGAGCCGGATAAGACTCCTCATAGCAACGCACCGGAGAAGAACAGCGGCCTCGCGGCTGCGGCGCTGAAAACGCTGCCGAGCAAAATGTCCCCGCTCGCCCAAGCACGCAACCCCGTGATGTTCGTCGTGTGGGTCGGCGCCGCACTGACCACTGTGTGGTCCATCCTCAACCCCAGCTTTTACGGATGGGTTGTGACGGTATGGCTGTGGTTCACCATTGCCTTTGCCGCCTTCGCCGAGGCTTATGCTGAAGGCCGTGGCAAGGCCCAGGCAGACAGTCTGCGCTCTGTGCGCGATGATGCCACCGCCAATCTCATTACTGACTCTGGCATTGAAGTGGTCCCCGCGTCCGGGCTGACCAAGGGTGCCATCGTGCGTGTGGAAGCAGGGGAGACCATCCCGGGTGACGGTGACGTCATCGAAGGTGCTGCCACCGTAGATGAATCGGCTATTACTGGTGAGTCGGCCCCTGTGGTCCGCGAGGCCGGCGGTGACCGCTGTGCCGTGACCGGCGGCACCGTGGTGCTCTCTGATTCCATCAAGGTCAAAATCACATCCGAACCGGGCTCCACCTTCGTTGACACCATGATCGCCTTGGTGGAGGGCGCGGAACGCCGCAAGACTCCGAACGAGATTGCGCTGAGCATCCTGCTCTCCACGCTGACCATCCTCTTCCTCGTCGCCGTCGCTGCGCTTGCCCCGATGGGTCTATTCACCGGCGCGGAGCTTTCGCCACTATCCCTTATCGCTCTGTTGGTCTGCCTAATCCCTACCACCATTGCCGCCCTACTTTCGGCAGTCGGTATCGCCGGAATGAACCGCCTCGTTCGCCACAACGTTCTGGCCACCTCCGGCCGTGCGGTGGAGGCAGCTGGTGACGTCGCCACGCTCCTCATGGACAAGACAGGCACCATCACTTACGGAAACCGCCAGGCCACCGGCCTGATTGTGGCTTCGGGCGTTGACGAGCGCGAGGCTGCAGCGATTGCTCGCATTTCCTCCCTAGCGGATGAAACCCCAGAAGGTCGCTCCATCGTGGCCTGGCTGACTGAAAACTACTCCCTGTCCAGCGAAGGAGATACAGAAGCGCGGAGTGCGGAGGTCGTTCCATTCAGCGCGTCGACGAGGATGTCCGGTCTCGACCTGGCTCACCGCAAGCTGCGCAAAGGCGCTGGCGATGCCGTACGCAAGTGGGTGACTGAAGCAGGTGGCACCTGGCCGCAAGAGATCGAGGATTCCGTAACCCAGATTGCACAAGACGGTGGCACCCCGCTGCCTGTCGCTGTGGAAGAATCCGATGGCAGCCGCACGGTTATTGCGGTGGTGCAACTGAGTGACGTCGTCAAGCCCGGCATGGCCGAGCGCTTCGCTGAACTGCGTCAGATGGGTATCAAGACCATCATGGTGACCGGTGACAACCCGCTGACCGCAGCAGCCATTGCCAAGGAAGCCGGCGTCGATGATTACATCGCCGAAGCTACTCCAGAGGACAAGCTCGCCCGCATCCGTGAGGAGCAAGCACAAGGCCGAATGGTGGCCATGACGGGTGACGGTACTAACGACGCCCCGGCGCTGGCCCAGGCGGACGTGGGCGTGGCCATGAACACTGGTACCTCCGCGGCGAAGGAAGCTGCCAACATGGTGGACTTGGATTCTGACCCGACAAAGCTCATCGATGTCGTCCGAATTGGCAAGCAGCTGCTTATCACCCGCGGCGCGTTGACTACCTTCTCCTTGGCCAATGACCTGGCGAAGTACTTTGCCATCCTGCCGGCGCTTTTCTCTACGCAGTTGCCGCACTTGGAGCGCCTCAACGTTATGCACCTACATTCCCCTGAGTCCGCCATTGTGTCCGCAGTTGTCTTCAACGCGCTCATCATCGTCGCGCTCATCCCATTGGCGCTCAAGGGTGTGTCCTACAAGCCGGCCTCCGCGTCCTCACTGTTGCGTCGAAACCTCGGCATCTGGGGTCTCGGCGGTGTTATTACCCCCTTCATCGGCATCTGGGTTATCGACCATGTCGTCTCCCTCCTTCCAGGCCTATAAAGAAAACCTGCAAAGAAAAAGGAAGCAATAATGCGTGTTTATCTGCGTAATCTCATCGCCGGATTCGTCGCCGTGTTCTTATGCGTCGTCGCGCTGGGCATGATCTATCCGGCCGCGGTGTGGGGAATATCTCGCATCACCCCGAAATCTGCCGAGGGAAACCTTATCTACCAGGGTGAATGCCTGGTCGGTTCCACTCAGATTCAGGATGGCTTGGAAAATGGCCCCTACTTCTTCGCCCGCGCGGAAGGTATGAGTAACTACGGCACATCAAGCACGGAGCTAGAGAAGGCCATCCGGGAACGCCGAGAGGAGATTGCTCAGCGCGAAGGCGTATCAGTGGAGCACGTGCCTGCCGATGCCGTTACCGGCTCCGGTTCCGGCGTGGATTCCGGCATCAGCCCTGAGTACGCGGAGCTGCAGGCTCCGCGTGTGGCCCGGGAACAGAGTATGCGTATCGAAGACGTGAAGAAGCTGATTGCAGACAATACTGAGCATGCCAGCCTGGGTTTCTTGGGTGAGGACACGGTAAATGTGACCACACTCAACATTGCATTGCCCACGCCTACCCCCTGCTCATAAAGATCAGCTCATAAGATGAAGCAATGTTGACCGAACCGACGACACCCCCGACGCGGGTCAAACGCGGCACCCTGAAGATTCTGTTGGGCGCCGCTCCCGGCGCGGGCAAAACCTGCGCCATGCTCAGCGAAGCGCACACGCTGGTCGACCAAGGCCGCGACGTTGTCGTTGGGGTCGTGGAAGACCACGGGCGCGCGTACACCAAGGCCCTGTGCGAGGGGCTGGAGATTGTACCGAGGCGCGCTGTCGAGGGCATTTCCGCGGGTGAAATGGACACCACGGCGGTTATCCAGCGGCACCCGGAGATCGTTCTCGTCGATGAGTTTGCTCACTCTAACCCGCGCGGCGAGGTTCACGAGAAGCGGTGGGAAGACATTGAGCAGATTCTGGACGCCGGAATTGACGTCATGTCGACTCTCAATATCCAGCATCTGGAGAGCCTCAACGACGTTATCAAGCAGATCACGGGTATCGCGCCGCAGGAAACAGTGCCGGACGAGGTAGTACGTGCTGCCGATGAGATCGAGCTTGTTGACGTTTCCCCTCAGCTGTTGCGCACCCGTCTGAGCGACGGCCACGTGTACCGTGAGGCACGCATTGAGCCTGCACTCAACAACTACTTCCGCGTGGGAAATCTCACCGCGCTGCGCGAGTTGGCACTGCTGTGGCTAGCGGATCAGGTTGATGAGGCACTCATCACTTATCGCTCGGATCAGAAAATCACCGAAACGTGGGAAGCGCGTGAGCGGGTGGTTGTGGCCATCCAAAACGTTGCCCATGCTGAGACTCTTATCCGCCGCGGGCGGCGCATTGCGACAAAATCCTCGGCGGAATTGCACGTGGTCCACGTTGTTTTCGGTGATTCCTTCACCTCTCGTTCCTCCTCGGTGGGGGGATCAGCGCAACAGCTCGCCCGGCTGCAGTCCTTAGCCCAGGATGTGGGCGCACGACTGCACCAGGTTACCGGGGACAGCGTCCCAGAAGCCCTGCTTAATTTTGCCCGGAGTGTCAACGCCACCCAGCTCGTAGTGGGGGTCTCGCCGCGGCGTCGTTTCGGCGTGCACTGGCACGGTACGGTAGCGGAAACGGTGCTGCGTGAATCCGGCTCGATTGACTGCCACATAGTCAACCTTCCCCCGGAAAAACCACTTCCGCTCACACGGATGCTGCATCCTTTCCGCCCCTTCCCGCAGCGTGCCATCGCGTGGCTTAGCTCAGCGTTAGCTTTCGTGGGGCTCACTGCGCTGTTGGTGCAGGCGGACGGTCAGGATTTGGGAACAGGTACTTGTTCCGCGTTCTACTTTGCGCTCATCCTGCTTGTCAGTTTGCTGGGAGGCCTGTGGCCGGCCGTAGTGGTGGCGGTGGCTTCCGGCCTAGCGGTCAACTGGTTCTTCACCGTGCCGATCCATACCTTCGATATTGCTGATCCCGCTAACGCCGTGATCGCCGTAGTCATGGTGGCTATTGCGCTGGCCGTCGGCATGCTCGTGCGCCGCGCCAAGATTGAGCGTGCGAACGCGGCTATTGCTGCGCGCGATGCCGAGCTACTCACGGTGTTTTCCCGCGCCGCCTTGAATCGCCGCGCGGATTCTTCCCCGAAAGATGCCGTGATGCGCAAGGTGGGGGAGGCTTTTAATTGTCGTAGAGCAGAGCTGCTGGATGAAAACGGTGACGTTCTTGCCACCTGGCGCGCAGCTACCCCCGAACGCACCTCGAAACACCTTCATATTCCCGAAAAAATTCGCCATGAACAGGAAGTGGACACCGTTGTTGCGAGCGCAGATGGCACGGTTCAGCTGCGTCTCGAGGGCCCGGCATTGTCTGCTCGTGACCGAGGTCTGGTCACCGTGGTAGCGGGCTATCTCGCAGGCATTGCTCGCCGCGAAAAGCTCTCTGCTGAGGCCGCGCGCGCAGATGCGATAGCCGCTGCTGACGAGTTGCGCCGAGCGCTGCTGTCTAGTGTGAGCCACGACCTGCGTACCCCGCTGGCGACGGCCAAGTTGGCGGTGTCCTCGTTGCGCAACGCTGACATTGAATTCACTCCCGAAGACCAGGACATGCTTTTGGCAGAAACTGCGGCGAGCATCGAGGAACTTACCGGATTGGTAACCAACCTGCTGGATTACTCCCGGCTCACAGCTGGCGCCATAACCGCCCGCCGAGACATCGTCGAGGTGGCCGAAGTGGCTAATCGCGCCATCGCTTCCTGTGCCTTTGGGCATTCCCGAGAGCAAATTGGGCGCATTCACCTTGACCCTAGCGTGCGTGGAGTTACGTGCTGCGCGGATACGGCGCTCATGGAGCGCGTCTTGGCCAATCTCTTCGATAACTCCTTGCGCTATGCGCCAACCGGCGACGTTACTTTGAGTGCCCAGACCACCACCGAACAGGTAGAACTGATGGTCGTCGATGAAGGCCCGGGCATCCCACCGGAGAAGCAGAAGGAACTGTTCCAAGCGTTTCAGCGTTTGGGTGATACCAGCAACGACAACGGAGTAGGCCTTGGTCTTTCTGTTGTCCAAGGCTTTGTAGAGGCCATGGGCGGTAGCATCGAGGTGGCTGCCACCCCGGGCGCAACCTTTATATTGCGGTTTCCCGTCGCGGGAGGAGAACAAAAATGACGACGAAGAAAACCAGCATCGCCATTGTGGACGATGACCCCCGCCTACTTAATACGTTGAGTATTAACTTCAAGGCTCGTGGCTACGAGGTTCACCAGGCGCGTACAGGCGCAGAGGGACTACAGGTGGTGTCGCAGCAGCAGCCAGACGTTGTGATTTTGGACATGGGGCTGCCGGATATGGATGGCACCGTCGTGTTGGAAGGAATCCGCGGGTGGTCTGCGGTACCGGTCATCATCCTGACGGCGCGCTCCGATCCGCTGTTTAGCGCCGCAGCTCTCGACCGCGGCGCGGACGACTACGTGACCAAGCCCTTCTCTATGGAGGAGCTTCTAGCCCGCGTGAGAGTGGCGTTGCGGCATGGTAGCCCACAGAGTCCGGTGAGGCGCACTGAGATCGCTGTGGTTCGCGCCGGGGATATCGTGATTGATGTTCCGCACCATTCCATCACCAAAGGTGGCGAGCCGCTGCATCTGACACCCACTGAGTGGGGCGTGCTCACTACGCTACTTCGCGCCCACGGTGGCTTGGTGCGCAAGGAGGACCTGCTCTCTGAGATCTGGGGTCCCGGCTTTGAGGGGCAGGGGCACTACCTTCGCATTTACACCTCCCAGTTGAGGCGCAAGATGGAGGATGACCCCGCCCACCCACGTTTTCTACTCACAGAGCCCGGCTTGGGTTATCGCTTTGTGGTGCCAGAGCCAGGCAGAGAAGAGTACGGTTACTCGGAATAGTCGTAGAAGCCTTTGCCGGACTTGCGGCCCAGCTCCCCGCGGGCGACCATGTCGCGCATGAGCTGCGGCGGGCTAAAGCGCTCACCCAGCTGGGATTCGAGGTATTCGGCGATGCCTAGGCGTACGTCCAGCCCGACGATATCGGTCAGCTCCAGCGGGCCGATGGGGAATTTGTAGCCCAGCACCATGGCATTGTCGATATCGCGCGGTGAGGCTACGCCTTCCTCCACCATGCGGATGGCCTCCAGCGCAATGGCCACGCCGAGGCGGGAGGAGGCGAAGCCGGGGGCGTCCTTGACCACCACTGCGGTCTTGCCCAGGCCCTCGACCCAGCCCTTGGCGGCGTCCACGAGCGTGTCCGGGGTGGACTCGGCAACAACCACTTCCACCAGCTTGGAGGCCGGAACCGGGTTGAAGAAGTGTAGGCCGATGACATCGTTGGGGATGCTTTCCGCCAGCTGCGATACCGACAGCGAGGAGGTATTGGTGGCGACGACGGCTTGCGGGGCTGCTTCGGCGATATCCCGGAAGGCGGCTACCTTGAGATCCATCGATTCTGGAACTGCCTCAACCACGAGGTCGAAACCAGCAAAGGCGGAGGCGGCGGTGGAAAAGCTGAGACGCTCATCCCAGGATTCGAAGGTGCCCTCCGCCCCGCGGTCGAGGGAGCCGCGGATGGCCTTGTGCACGCGCTCGCGGGCGGCCGCCACGGCATCCTCGTTGATATCCACCACGGTCACGGACGCGCCGGAGGCCAGGAAGGCGTGAGCAATGCCGGCGCCCATTCGGCCGCCGCCGAGCACACCAACCTTGGCAGGAACCTGCAGTACTGGGGACATGATTTAACTCTCCTTGTGAGTGGAAGGTTTATTTCTTGCGGTCCAGGAAGGCCTGCATCCGCTCAAACTTGGCGGGGGACTCAAAGAGCACGGCCTGGGCGATGTTGTCCACCGCCGGGTGCGCCGCATCAGGCATGGAAATGAGCTGCTTGGTCAAGCGCACGGCCAACGGGTCTTGCTGGGCGATGCGCCCGGCTAGGTCTAGGGCGCCGTCGACAAGCGCATCCGGCTCGTGCAGTTCGCTGACCAGGTGGCTGGCTAGGGCTTCTTCGCCGTTGAGGATGCGCCCGGCCAGCAGGATCTCCTTCGCCAGCGGGGTGCCCACGCACTCCTTGAGGCGCCACGTGGCACCCGCGGCGGCAGCGATACCCAGGCCGGCTTCGGGCTGGCCAAACTTGGCAAAAGGAGTGGCAACCCGGAAGTCGGCGGCCAGCGCCAGCTCCAATCCGCCGCCGAGAGCGTAGCCATCCACCGCCGCGATGACGGGGGCGGGAAGGGAAGCGATGCGGTGGAAGATGCCGGAGTTGATGCCACGGAGGGCATCCTCGCGGCGGCGCTCACGAAGCTGCGCGATGTCCGCCCCGGAGGCGAAGATCCCGCGGGGGCCCTTCGGGGTATCCACCGTGCAGCCGGTGATGATGAGGATGCGGGGATCGGACTCGAGCTGCGCGCAGAGTTCGTGGAACTCCGCCACCATCTGCTCATCGATGGCGTTGCGCACCTCGGGGCGGTTGAGCTTGGCGACGACGATGTCGTCCCTCTCACCGCGCGTTGAAATCTCAATGGCAGTCGTCATTTACACCCTCTCAATCGCAATCGCGGTACCCTGGCCCACGCCCACGCACATGGTGGCGATGCCGCGGCTCAGCCCGTCCGTTTCTAAGCGGTTGAGCAGGGTCAAGGTGATGCGGGAACCGGAGGAACCCAGCGGGTGGCCCAGCGCGATGGCGCCGCCCCAGGCGTTGACCTTGTCCTCATCCAAGCCCAGCTCGCGGATGCAGGCGATGGACTGTGAGGCAAAAGCTTCGTTGAGCTCGATGGCATCCACGCTGTCCAGCTCCCAGCCGGCGCGCTCGAGCACGTCGCGGGTCGCCGGGATGGGACCGGTGCCCATGATCTCCGGGCGCACACCGCGCGCGGAGTTGGCGACAACGCGGGCACGTGCGGTCAGGTTGTGCTTCTTGAGGGCCTCGTCGGAGGCGACAATGACGCAGGAGGCGCCGTCGTTCAGCGAGGAGGCGTTACCCGCTGTGGTGACGTCACCCAGGGAGGTCACCGGGCGCAGCTTGGCTAGGACCTCCATCGTGGTGCCGGGGCGGGGTCCCTCATCGGTGTCAACTACCGTCACGTTGCCCTTGCGGTCGGTGACCTCCACCGGCACGATTTCCCGGGCGAACTTGCCGGCCTCGATAGCGGCGAGTGCGCGTTCTTGGGAACGCACCGCAAAGGCATCGGCGTCCTCACGGCTAATGCCAAAGACGTTGGCTACTTCCTCGGCGGTTTCCGGCATGGAGTAGGTCATCTTCTCCTGCTCCGCGAACTTCGGGTTGGCAAAGCGCCAACCAATGGAGGTATCAAAGACCTGTCCTGGCTTGGCAAAAGGCTTGTTTGGCTTTTCCATGACCCAGGGGGCGCGGGACATGGATTCGACGCCGCCCGCCACGACGATATCTGCCTGGCCGGACTCCACGAGGGCGGTGGCCAAGGCAATCGAGGACATGCCCGAAGCACACAGGCGGTTGACCGTAATGCCCGGTACGGTGTCCGGGAACCCGGCGAGCAACCAGGACATGCGGGCAACGTTGCGGTTTTCCTCGCCGGCGCCGTTAGCGTTACCGATGATGACTTCATCCACCGCGGAAGGGTCGAGTCCGGCCTCCTCCACCGTCTTCTTGATAGCGGTGGCCATGAGGTCATCGGGGCGAACCGAGGACAGTGCGCCGCCGTAGCGGCCCACGGGGGTGCGGAAGCCGGATACCAGGTATGCAGTCATGTGATTCCTTAGCTGTTGTGTGTTCTAGGAGGTCTGGAGGTTTTAGCGGCCGTGGAAGACCGGCGGACGCTTCTCATTGAAAGCTGCAAAGCCCTCGTAATAATCCTCGGTATCGCAGAGTTTGCCTTGGGCAATGTTCTCAGCATCGACGCTGGCCCACAGCCCGGTGCCGTTATCGCGGATGTCCTGGACCAGGGTGCGGCTGGTGAGGAAAGCTTGGGTGGCGCCGTGGGCTGCGCGCTGGGCGATGCCCCGGGTGAACTCCAGCAGTTCCTCTGCCGGTACTGCGCGGGAGAAGAGCCCCGCGCGCACTGCCTCCGCGCCGGAGATGAGCTCGCCGGTAATGATGAGGTCCATCGCGCGGTGTGTGCCGAGGCGTTCGACGAAGAGGGAGTGCCCTCCCGAATCGAGAGTGGCGCCCAGGTTGGCAAACGGGGAGCCGAACTTGGCGTCTTCGGCGACGTAGACGACGTCACAGGCCAAGGCGAGGCCAAGACCCACGCCGAGGCAGGGACCGTGCACGGCGGCGAAGGTGGGGGCAGGAAAGTTGTCGATCTTCTTGAGCACGGGAGTGACAACGTCCGCGAGGTAGGCGGTGGCGTCGTCTTCGCGCGGATTGAGCCCCTTGATGTTGCGGCCGGCGCAGAAACCCTTGCCCTCACCGCGCAGGATGAGCGCGCGGGGCTTAAGCTGCGCGGCCTCATCGAGGGAGCGGGAGAGCTCGGCGAGGTCTTCCTCCGCGAGAGAATTGATGGCCTTGGGGTTGTTGAGTACGAGCTCAACGATTCCGGCTTCGGCGTCGTGGTGTAAATCGATCATGGGTGTTTCTCCTAGGCGTCAAAGTCGAGGACGATGTTCGGCGTGGTGGGGCGCGACTGGCAGGTCAGGATGTAGCCGGCCTTGACCTCATCGGCCTCCAGCGCGTAGTTCTCCGCCATGTCGACGTCGCCCTCGACCAGCTTGGCGCGGCAGGTGCCGCACACGCCGCCGGCGCAGGCGAAGGGGACGTCGGAACGCACGCGCAGGGCCGCGTTGAGCAGGGATTCATTGGCAGAAACCGGAGACTCAACCGAGCCGGAAAGGCCATCGAGCTGGAAGTTGATGGTGACGTTATCGCCTTCCGGATCGACCTCGACGTGGCGGCCAGCCTGGTTCTGATCCCCAGAAGGTTTGCCGGTGGTGAACAGCTCGTAGCGCACATCCTTTTCGCCCACGTTGCGGCTGGCCAGCTCATCACGAACCAGCTGCACCAGCTCGAAGGGGCCGCAGAGGAACCATTCGTCGACGTTGTCCGTGCGCACGACGTTATCCAGCAGGGTCTGGAGTTTTTCAGCGTCGATGCGCCCAGAGAACAGCGGATTGACGCGCTGCTCGCGAGAGAGGACATGGTGCACGGCAAAGCGCGTGGGGAACTTGTCCTTGAGGTCACCAATCTCCTCGGCGAACATGACGTCACCGCCGCCTTTGTTGGCGAAGATGAGCTCGAATGTGGTGTCGGGGGAGCTGTGGAGAACGGTCTGGGCGATAGCCATGATCGGCGTGATGCCGGATCCCGCGGCGATGGCCACGAGGTGCGGATTCTCTAACTTCTCCAGCTCCTCGCGGACAGCCTCAGGATTGTTCAGACCGGTCAGGTGGGTCTTCGAGGTGAATGCGCCCTGCGGGTTCATCACGTCCATGGTGTCGCCGGGCTGCAGCGTGTCGTTGGCCCACGTGGAGAACACACCACCGCGGTCGCGCTTGATGGCGACGCGCAGCACGCCATCGCGAGGCACGTCGCAGATGGAATAGGAGCGGCGGACTTCTTGGCCGTCGATAGTTGCCCGCAGCGCAACGTACTGGCCGGGGATGTAGTCATAGTCGTCCTGGAGCTCCGGAGGAATGGCGAAGGAAACCTCCACGGAGTCCTCGGTCAGGGCGCGCACCTCGGACACGGTCAGGGTGTTGAACGTGGCCTTCTTCTTTGCGGGGGCAGACGGGGTCGTGGTCATTAGTGCACCTTGAAGTAGTCGAAGGGCTCCAAACAGTCCTGGCAGTTATAGAGAGCCTTGCAGGACGTGGAACCGAATTGGGCAAGCTTACGTGTGCGGCGGGAGCCACAGTGGGGGCATTCGATGGCCGGTGGCGGTTCGAGTGTGAGCGGGATAGGACCTTCCGGCGTGGCGCGGGTTGTACCGCTGGGAGGCGCAATGCCGTAATCCTTGAGGTTTTGCCGGCCGGTCTCCGTCATCCAGTCGGTGGTCCACGCCGGGTGGAGCACGAGGTCGACACGCACCTTGGCAAAGCCGGCGTCGGTCAGCGCTGTGGTGATGTCCGTCGTGATGTGCTCCATGGCGGGGCAGCCGGAATAGGTTGGGGTAATCGTGACCACCGCGGTATCGTCTTCCAGGCGAGCGTCCCGGAGGATCCCAAGGTCAGCGATGGAAATGACGGGGATTTCCGGATCGGGTACCTCGGCAGCGACGTCCCACACGTGGGCGTCGTCAGGCTGCGTGGGGCGCAGCGGGTGGGACTTATCTGTGATGGACACGCTGAAACCTTGGTCCTTTCCTTGTCTTTACCAGGTCGCGCCGGGGTGTTGGCGCGCCAAGGACTGCATCTCCGCGAGGATGAAACCGCGGTGCTCGGAAAAGCGCCCGGTGCGCTGCCCGGAGCGAGCCTGCTTGACGTCCGGGATGGCCAGACCTGCCTTGTCGAGGACATAGGCGATGCGCTCATCGAACTGCGCGCGCAGGCTCGAAGGCAGAACAGCGATGCCTTCTGCTGCCAGCTTCTCGTGCAGCGGGAGATCCTCGAAGAGCTCGTCAAGGTAGGGCCACATGTACATCAAGCCCTCCGTGATACGGCGGTGGGATTCCTCGGTACCGAGGCCCAGGCGCAGAATCCACTGGTTGGCGTGGTCGACGTGGTACTCAACCTCCTTGATGGCCTTGGCCGCGATAGCTGCCAGGGTTTCATCCGTGGACTCCAACAGGGCGGTGTAGAGCCCGTGCTGGTAATAGGAAAAGAGCAGCTGGCGGGCGATGGTGTAGCCGAAGTCGCCGTTTTCCTGCTCGACCAGGCGGGCGGAGCGGAACTCCTCCTCATTGCGGAAGTAAGCCAAGTCATCCTCGGTCTTGCCCCAGGCGGTACCGGCATAGGTCAGCAGGAAGCGGGCATGCCCAATGAGATCGAGGGCGATGTTGCCCAGGGCAATGTCCTCCTCCATCTCTGGTGCGCGCGAAATCCACCAGCCCAGGCGCTGGGCCAAGATGAGGGCGTCATCGCCCAACATGAGGGCATAGCGTGCGGTGTCCTCGGGGGCGACTGCGCCGGAGGCGGCGATATCTTCTGCGGTGATGCCGTTGCCCTGCGATTGCTTGGTCGCAGAATCGGCGGCTGCAAATCCAGTCACAGGTGCGGCACTCCTTCTGACTTGTCGTAGTAGGTGGCGTGGCGGTAGCTCTTGCCCTGCGGGGATTCGAAGAATCCGCCCTTGGAGTCAGGGTCGGAGGAGGCAATAGCCTCGCTGGGCACAACCCAGACGGAGGTGCCTTCGTTGCGGCGGGTGTAGAGGTCACGAGCATTGCGCAGGGCCATTGTGGCATCCGGTGCGTGGAGCGAGCCGGCATGGACGTGAGAGAGGCCGCGGGAGGAACGTACAAAGACCTCCCACATGGGCCAGTTAGAGCTGGACATGGAACCTTCCTTATGGTCTCGAAGCAGGTTGGGCAGTGTGCTTAGGCGTTAAGCGATGAGCGAGGTATCAGCCGAGTGGTGCTTCTCGGCGTAGGCTGCGGCAGCCTCACGGACCCAGGCGCCGTCGGCATGCGCTTGGCGACGTCGCTGCATCCTCTGCACGTTGCAGGGACCCTCGCCCTTGATGACGGCCTTGAATTCGGACCAGTCGAGCTCGCCGAAGTCATAGTGGCCGCGCTCCTCGTTCCACTTCAGGTCCGGGTCCTCGAAGTGCAGGCCTAGGGCCTCGGCCTGCGGGACGATCATGTCCACGAAGCGCTGGCGCAGCTCGTCGTTGGAGAAGCGCTTGATATTCCATGCCATGGACTGCTTGGAGTTGGGGGAGTCATCATCCGGCGGGCCGAACATCTGTAGTGCCGGGCCGTAGAAACGGTTGATGGCCTCCTGGGCCATCTGCTTCTGCTCGGGGGTTCCGTGGGACAGCTCGTAGAGGATCTCCCAGCCTTGACGCTGGTGGAAGGATTCTTCCTTACAGATGCGGACCATGGCGCGGCCGTACGGCGCGTAGGAAGCGCGGCAGAGCGGGACCTGGTTGCAGATTGCGGCGCCGTCGACCAGCCAGCCGATTGCTCCGATGTCAGCCCAGGTGCGCGCCGGGTAGTTGAAGATGGAGGAGTACTTGGCGGTGCCGTCGAGCAACTGCTGGACGAGCTCGTCACGCGGGGTGCCCAGAGTCTCGGCGGCGGAGTAGAGGTACAGGCCGTGGCCTGCCTCGTCCTGCACCTTGGCCATGAGGATGGCCTTGCGCTTGAGCGAAGGCGCGCGGGTGATCCAGTTGGCTTCTGGCTGCATACCGATGATCTCGGAGTGCGCGTGCTGGGATACCTGACGGGTGAGCGTCTTGCGGTAGGCAGCCGGCATCCAGTCGGTGGGCTCGATGCGGGAGTCTTCCGCGATGAGAGCGTTGAAACGTGCCTCTTCCTCGGCTGTTGAGGCAGTGGGGACTGCGCTCAACGAGGCGTCGGATAAGGATCCAGATGTGGAATCAGTAGTCGTCATGGGGGCAAACCCTTCTATCCAAGGTGGGAATCAGGTGGTTACTTACTGAATGGTTGGTCAGTATATGGGAGATCTGTGACTTACGTCAACATTTCTTGTGATGTGGGTCTACTTTTTGGCGGGAATGACGCGGAAGGTGCCACGGAACTCGGCGATGGGTTTGCCTTCTACGCTGAGCTCGACGTCGACGATTCCGTTGCGGCCCCAGGACTGCCGGGTGATTGCGACGCCCTTGACGACGTCGCCTTTAAAAGCGGGCGCGATGTAGTGAATGGAGTTGTGTGCGGCGACCGCTACTTCGCCGGGGGAGTTACATGCGCCGGCGAAAAGCGAGTCGGCAAAGGTGTAGAGAAACCCGCCCTGGGCGGTGCCGTGGCCGTTGCACATTTCCGGACGTACGATGAACTGGCCTTCGCAATGGCCTAGTTCTAACTTGGTGATCGCCGCCCCGATGTGGGCGGTGGCGTTGTCACCTTCAAACATGGCGCGGACGTGGGAAAACTCTGGCGATTCCGCCACTCCTGGGCGCAAGATTTGGTGCATTGTCGCTCCTCCTGGTCGAGTGAGGAGCAGTGATATCTAAAGCAATGGGGTGTGGTGATTGCAGAGTCTAACCATTTTTTCCGGCTTCTGCTTGAATGGTTTGCGTGACTGATGTGAATGCTGGCGCCCAGCGTGGACGCCCGGGGTATTCCCGTGATGATGTGATTAACGCGGCGGTGCGCGCGTTTAACTCGCGCGGTTATGACGCGACATCAATGGGGCACGTGGCCAAAGAGCTGGGGATTACGAAGTCGGCGCTCTACCACCACATTTCTTCGAAGGAAGAGATTCTCGAGCTGACTGTCGCGCATGCGCTCAGCAACCTGGAAGCTGTGGTGGCGGAGGTTGCTGAGTCCGACCTGGGGCCGGGGGAGCGGGTGTGGAGCCTGATTCGCGGTTCGATTGAGGTGTTGTGCACCGACCCTAAGTCGGTTGCCTTGTTGCTGCGACTGCGTGGCAATTCGGATGTGGAGGAACGCGCACTGGAGCGGCGTCGTAAGCTCACTCGCTCCGTGGTGCCGCTGGTGCGGGATGCACAGGAAGCAGGGGAAATACGCGCGGATCTCGACGCCGCGGTGCTCACGCGCATGGTCTTCGGCATGGTTAACTCGGTGGCCGAGTGGTACGACCCAAAGGGTAAACTCGGCGCGGAGGAAGTCGCGAATTCGGTGGCAGAGCTGCTGTTTGGTGGCTTGCGGGCCAAGTGATTGCCAGCGGCGTTGTTGAGGTGCATGGGGGTAACTTCCGCGTGGGAGCTTTTGCTGTCAAAAATTAAGTGATTGAGCTGGGGGTTTGTCCCCTGACTGTGGGCTAGATCAAAAAACTTTCACAATTGTGTTGTGGCTCACGTGGTTGCCTTGTATTGTACGTCACATGATTTACCTGACCGATCGGTAAGTCAATATTCGCCGGTTACCACCGGCTCACGTAATCCAGGCTAAAAATCCCGAGCAGTGCTTTCGAGGGAATGCGGGTGTGGACCTTAATTCTCCCGAGTCGAAAGGCAACAACGTGACCGCAACGTTTGACATCTTTTCTGATCACCACGGCCCGCAGATGGGCATCGAGTATGCTTCCCGCGACGAAATCATCGCCTTGCAAACCCAGCGAGCCAAGAATGAGTTGCGCCATGCGTACTACAACGTGCCTCATTACCGCCGTGCGTTTGATGAAATGGGCGTCCACCCAGATGACTTCAAGGAGCTGGCAGACTTTGCCAAGTTCCCATTCACGGACAAGGAAACGCTTCGCTCCGAGTACCCGTTCGGAATGTTTGCCGTAAACCAGAGCCAAATCTCCCGCATCCACGCGTCATCCGGCACCACCGGCCGCCCGACCGTGGTGGGCTATACCCAAAACGATGTGAAGATTTGGTCCGAGCTTGTGGCCCGCTCCCTGCGTGCCGGTGGTATCCGCCCTAGCGACAAGGTACAGATCACCTTCGGCTACGGCCTGTTCACCGGCGGGCTTGGTGCCCACTACGGCGTCGAGCAGCTGGGCGCAACCGCAATCCCAACCTCTGGTGGTCAAACTGAGCGCCAGATTCAGATCATGCAGGACTTCGAGCCAGACGCGATTCTGGGTACTCCGTCCTACGTGCTCAACCTGCTGGACCGCATGCGTAAAGAAGGCATCGACCCGCGCGAAACCTCTCTCCGAGCTGGCGTCTTCGGCGCCGAGCCCTGGACTGAGGGCATGCGTCGCGAGCTCGAGGAAGGCTTCGGCATCACGGCCACCGATATTTATGGCCTCTCTGAGGTCATGGGTCCTGGTGTTGCGCAAGAATGCGTGGAGACCAAGGACGGTCTGACCGTCTGGGAGGATCACTTCTACCCAGAGATCATCGACCCAGAAACCCTGCAGCCGGTGCCTGATGGAGAATACGGCGAGCTCGTGATTTCTTCCTTGACCAAGGAGGCATTCCCGATCATCCGTTACCGTACGCATGACATCACTCGCCTCCTGCCAGGTACGGCTCGCTCCATGCGCCGTATCGACCGCATCTCGGCTCGTAACGACGACATGATCATTCTGCGTGGCGTGAACTGCTTCCCATCCCAGTTCGAGGAAATCATTACTGAGGATAAGAACCTGCGTCCGCGCTACCAGTGCGTCCTGTCCAAGAAGGGCCGCATGGACCACCTCACGCTCCTTGTCGAGCACGCTCCCGACCTCTCGAAGTCCGATATCGAGGCATCCGGTGATTGGCTGAAGAAGCAAATCAAGAACCGCATCGGTATCACTGTCGGCGTTGACGTTGTAGACCACGTTGACTGTGGCGAAGGCAAGGCCAAGCGCATTATCGACCATCGCGATATGTAAATCCCCCCGTCCAACTGCTTCTGCACCCATAGAGAGAAGAAACCCTATGTCTGCACCTGTTATTGACCGTAACCAACCGGAAACTGGAATCACCTCCGAGCACAAGCGCGTGCTCGCGGGCTCCATGGTCGGAACCACCATCGAGTGGTTTGACTTCTTTATTTATGCCCAAGCTGCGGGCCTCATCTTCGCCACGCAGTACTTTGACCCAGTTTCTAATGAGAATGCGTCACTAGCGCAGATCATCTCCTGGGCTTCCTTGGGTATTTCGTTCCTGTTCCGCCCGCTGGGTGCGATCATTGCAGGTCACTTGGGTGACCGCTTGGGCCGCAAGCCAGTCCTCGTCGTCACCCTGGTGGGCATGGGCTTGGCCACGATGCTCATGGGTCTCCTGCCGAACTACTCGGCGATTGGCATCGCGGCACCGATTCTGTTGGTCGTGCTCCGCATCCTGTAGGGACTGTCCGCCGGTGGTGAGTGGGGCGGCGCGGCAATGCTCGCCGTGGAGCATGCTCCGCGTGGCCGTCGTGGCCTCTTCGGCGCCTTCCCGCAGGTGGGCGTTCCGCTCGGCATGTTCCTGGCCACCATCTTCATGCTGGTTCTCTCCGCAGGCCTGTCGCAGGAGCAGTTCCTCGCATGGGGCTGGCGTATCCCCTTCCTGTCCTCCGTTGTCCTGATTTTTCTGGGCTACTTCATCCGCCGCACGGTGGAAGAGTCTCCCGCATTCGCTGAGCTGCAGGATCTTCAGAAGAAGGAATCTGCCCCCTTGGCGGTCCTGTTCAAGAGCCATACTGGCACCGTCATTAAGTGCGCGCTCATCTTCGCTGCTAACAACGCTGTGGGCTACTTTGTCATCGCCTACTTCACCTCTTATGGCACCAAGGTAGTGGGCTACGAGCGCACCGACGCCCTGCTAGTCGCGCTCGTTGCATCCATCGGTTGGTTCGCTGGCACCCTCTACTTCGGCCACCTGTCGGACAAGGTGGGCCGCAAGCTCACCTTCATCGTGGGCTACATTGCGTTGGCTGCGTGGTCCATTCCGTCCTGGATGGCTGTTGACTCCGGCAATCTTGCCCTCTTCGGTGGTGCGGTTCTAATCCTAGCGACCATGCTGGGTGCCACCTATGGTCCCCAGTCCGCGCTTTACGCGGAGATGTTCCCGGTGAAGGTACGCCTCTCGGGTGTTTCAATCGGCTACGCGTTTGGCTCCATCATCGGTGGTGCTTTCGCCCCGATGATCGCGGAGATGCTCTTCACTGAGTTCAAGACCTCCATGGCTATCGCTACCTATGCCGGTTCGTCGTAGTTGGTACCGGTAATCCGC
>NZ_KV788288.1:0-3451 GCF_001807215.1 Corynebacterium sp. HMSC05D08
CCCCGACGTGTCCACTTTCCGGGGGTCGGGCCCGATCAAGCCAACACCAGCCCCTACCACACGCTGCTGTCCCACTCCGGTATTTCGCCGCCCCGGCGCGGATATAAGCTCCAGGAGCATATACTTTCCGGATTACCCCTGATCAACCCAAACAAATCGACGAATCCGGACACACTTTTTGTCGTTTAACCCCCACTTGACTAAGGTGAACCTAACTATCCTTCCAACTATAGATTGAGAGGTTTGCTTTGAACGCTTCCCTTCGGCGCCGCCTTGTCATTGGCGCCACCGTGCTTGCGCTCTGCGCCCCCGCCTCTGTCACGGTGAATGTGGCGCACGCTCTTCCGACGATCGACGCAGCCGATGCTCCTGGCTGTGCCGGTGAACGGGACACCCGCCACCCGAACATCGGCGTGGAATTGGATGTCACTGGTCCTGATGAAATCGACGTGACCAAGGACATGACCTTCAAGCTCAAGGGCACCGGCATTCATCCGAAGTCCACCCCAGGTGCCTCCAACGGTATGTACGTGGTACTCACACCCACGAGCGTGTGGCGCATTGGGCACTGCAGCACCATGACCGGTGACGGTGATGCGCTCATCGCACGTTGGGTCCCTGCTGGCGAGTTTGAAAAGAATGGCGGCAAACTCGACTTGGATCTGAAGGTGGAAGCGAACTCCCTCCAGCCAGGGCAGACCTATTCCCTCGGGTTCATGGCAGCGCACGGTCTCGCGCTCAGCGAGCGCTACTTCGACCGCGGCATCACCTTTAAGGTTCCCGCGGTTGGGTCGGACAAGGTGGAAACTCCCTTTGGCGTCCGTGGTGAGGTCAACGACAAACGCGACATCACCGTGAAATGGGACTACTCCCAGTCGGTGCCAGGCACCGCGTGGCGTGCCCAGGTTGAATGCGTCGAGCACTGCACCAGCGCAAAGACGCTGCGCACACTGGACAACAATGACCCCAATACCCGCTCTGTCACATTCGAGGACGGTGATGCGGGTGTCTACCAGGCTTCCGTTAACGCGAGCCGTTGGGTGAACGGTAAGTATGTGACGACAGATTTTGGGGTGTCGTCGAGGTTTGTGGTGGGGGACGTCGATAAGCCAATCAGTCAGCGACTCCACGCGACCGGAATTGAGCATGACTACGGCGAGTACGTGGCGCCTGGCACTGAAATCACCCTGAAGTCCCCGATTGAGGGGAAAACGGAGTGGACTGTCGCCGGTGTGAAGAAATACACGGTGGATCCGGCAACGCAGGCGCTGCGCTTCACCATGCCCACCAACCCGGTGCAAGTGGAAGCTGCGGCAGCGAAGGAGGAGCCGGCGCCCGTTGCTCCCGCGGGTTCGGCGCAGCTACCCGCATGGGGTGCTGCGCTGATCGGGATGGCAGCAACCTTGCTGGCAGTAGTTGCCGGCTTGGCTGCCCATTCCCCCGTGCTGAAAGAGCTATTGAAGCGCTTTAACCCTTAAACAGGTAGGCGGCCGCGATCGTGTGGATCGCGGCAATGCCACCGAGAAGCGTCGCGATGACACCGAGCACGATCGCCACGATCGACTCCGGCGCCATCGGCTGCTTCGCAGGGGCAGGCATGTCCACCGGGTCCAGCATCGTACCGTCCGTCAGGGTGATGACGAGCTGACCCGCCGCATTCGTGGTTACGGAGGCGATGCCGCGCCCCTCTTTGCCGTTATTACCGTCCTTACCGTCCGCGCCAGCCTGGCCGTCCTTACCGTCCGTGCCCGGCTTTCCTTCGGCGCCGTCCTTACCGGTGACCTTGCCTAGGTCCTTCGTCGTGCCGTCGGTGAAGGTGAGGATGAGGTGGCCAGCGTCGTTGATCCGCGCGTCCTTGACGCCGTTGGTGGCCCCAGTGTCGGACCCAGTGTCGGAGCCAGTACCGGGCTTATCTTCACCCAGCGTCAGCGTCGCGGTAAACGGCGACGGCTTCTTCTGGTCGTCCCAGCGCGAGCCGGAAGCATAGAACCAGGAGCGGACGGAGTCCGTGATGTTGTTGATCAGCTCGGTCGGCCACGCGTCGTCGTAGGAGATGTCCTCGTCGCGGACGTAGGTCACGCCTTCGTAGTTGGGGGTGGCGGTGATGGTGGCGGTGGTGCCGTCGATAGCAATTTCGGCGCCTTTAAACGTTGCCACGGTGACGCGCTTTGCGTCCTTGTTGTTGGCGGGCTGGTTGGGGTCCGTCGAGCTCACGGTGGCGGTGATGATACCGGAGCCCCCGGTGACCTCCAGTGCGAAGTCTTGGAAGGTGATGGTCTGTGCCCCGTTGATGGTGTAGGTCACGCTGCCCGGCCACTGGACCGAGGCGTCCTTGGTGTCCTTGTTTACCCAGCCGGTGGCTTTGGTGAGTTTGAGGCTTCCGTTGGCTGGCTCGAACTCGTCGGCGGGGACGATGGAGACTCCTTCGCCACTGGCCTTCGCGTCCCAGAGGAGTGCACGCTTGCTCAGTTCCCACTGCAGGGTCTGCTCGGCGGTGGCTGCGAGTGGGGTCGTGCCGGAGGCGACAGTGACAGTGGCCGCATTGTCCACCGCCTGCGCGGGAATGGCGAGTGGTGCGAACGTGAGGCTTGTAGCAACTGCTGCTGCGGGGAGGGCCGTGTGGACCCAGCGACGGGAAGAAATGAACATCAGGAATTATCCTCCTTTAGTTGTAGTAAGTTTGGCTAACCTTAACAGAGAGGGAGGGGTTCCTGGAAGTCAGCTCGTGGTGAGCTATTTGCGCCAGTATTGCTCCAGGTTGCGCAGCCTTTCTTCCATCTCAGACGTGGGTGTTTCATCGCGGCTTTGCGCGTACACCTCGGAGGTGAGGCCGGTGACCAGGTAGACGATGCGCGCGCCGGCGTTCACGCAGTGGTCGGCGTAGCGCTCGTAGAACCGGCCGATGAGGGCGGCGTCCACGGCCGCACGGCTGGAACCTTCCCAGTCTTTGCCGGTCACGGTGGTCAGGAGGTAACGGTGGAGCTCGTCGACATGATCGTCGATTTCGTTCATCTCCAGGGCCAGGTCCGCGTCCGGGCTGATCAACTGGTCGTGGATGAGCTCGCCCATCGTGTCCACCATTTTGGCCAGCTCTCTGACCGTCGATTGCAATTGCTTATCGACGACCTCCTCCGGATACCTCAACCTCGCCGTATTCGCCACGTGCTTGGCCAGCGCCCCCATCCGGCTGAAGTCCTCCACGATGTAGATGGAGGTGAACACTTGGCGCAGCTCGGTGGCCACGGGGTTCTCCCGGGCGAGGAGTTGCATACTGCGGTGTTCGCAGCGCTCACGGATCTCCTTGAGGGAGTCGGCCGCGGTGAGGGCTTCCTCGGCGTCTTCGAGCGAGGCCTCAAAGAGAGCCTTCGTGGCGGACGCCATGATGCCCCGGACTGTGTCACTCATGATCTTCAGGTCACCTGACTTGGCTCATTTTGGTGTGTTGTAGTTC
>NZ_KV788289.1:0-2329 GCF_001807215.1 Corynebacterium sp. HMSC05D08
TTGATAGTTGGAAGAGGATAGGAGCTGGTCATGCTGCTGTCCTTTCGTAGAGAGCGATCCAAGTTCGGAGTAGGTGTTGTGTGACTTCGAGTTCGTCTGCGATGGCGGGGAGGTGCCCGTGGTGCCAGATGGCGGCGGCTTCGAAGTCTACGGGGGAGATGAGGAGTCGGGCGGCGTATTCGTCGGCACGTCGTTCCTGACGCTGGTCAAAATGACCGTTACCAGTTGGGGTGTCACGGTGGGCAGCGTGGCCTAGTTCGTGGGCTAAGACGCTTTTGTATTGGCTGATGGATTGACCACGCCTTGTGCTGATTATGCGCCGGTGGTGGTCGTACCAGCCGGGGCTTCCGCCTGTGTGGCGCTGTAGCTGCACGCCCATGCTTTCCGCTAGGAGGTGCAGCTCTACCGCACTAATCGTCATCCACATCATTCCTTTCCGCGTCCTCGTCCGGGCCGCTGTAAGCAACCGCCGACAGGGGCATTGAATCAGACGGGCCGGACACGGGGGTGTTTTGACGGCGTGTGGCCAGTTCGTCATCGCGAACGTCGATGATGCCTGGTACTCCATCGCCGTGGAAAAGGCGTCGGGCTTCGGGGTCTACTCGTTTGTTGATTTCCTCTAGGAGTTTGGAGTTGGTGGCCATGCCTAGAGCTTTGTCGATGGCCATTTCAATGACGGCTGCTTCTTCGACGAAACCCAGGTCTGCGAGCGCTTGAATTTCATTGACGTTGTGGGCGCGGGCGATAGCGATGACGTATTCGGCGGTTGTTTTCCCTTTGTCGGCATGACGGAGAAACGTTGCTTTAGATACGCCAGGGGTATGGTCTGCCGCTTGGCTCACGGTAGGGGAGCCGGGGAGTGTATGTAGCCATTCTTCAATGTTCATAGGTTCATTATGAACCATTACGGGATAGGTGTCAAGAGCTGCGAAATTAGAAGAATGAACCGAAATAGGTTGACAATGTACCTTGATAGGTTCATAATGAATCTTGCCCGGTTCAAGCCGGCGAAAGATTGAAACTAGGAGGCTCACATGATCGATACCCGTCCAGTATCTGCTTATAGCTTCCGCCCTGGTGCGCTAGAGCACATCATGCGCTCCCGCAACCTGCGAACCGACAAACAGCTCGCAGCAGCTTTGGGAGTCAGGCTAGATGACCTGGCAGAGATTCGGGCTGGAGCTCCAGTATCTGCCCGACTCGCGCTCAAGGTCAGCGCACTACAGGGCGATGAAAAGTACATAGCAGCATGGTTCGACCCCTACGAACCCGCCGCATAGGAAAACCCCGCCGAAGCGGGGCCAAAACAATCTATTTAGGAGACTACATCATGGGTGAACTAATTCCCATTCAAGACCATGCCGGCATTCAGGCAGTCATGGGCCGAGACCTCTATGACTTCCTCGGTGTTGAGACGGAGTACCGGCACTGGTTCCCGCGCATGGTCGAATACGGCTTTGAAGAGGGCAAAGACTACGTGGTCAAAAATGACCGGGTACAAGATTCCCTCGGACGCAGCCGGGAGCGAACCAACCACATCGTGTCTCTGGACATGGCTAAGGAAATTTCCATGATTCAGCGTACGGACAAAGGTAAGCAGGCGCGCCAGTATTTCATCGAATGCGAGCGCCGGGCGAAGGATCCAGCGCAGCTGTCCCCGGAAGAGCTCATGGCCCGCGCCATCAAGGTTGCTGACAGCACCATCAAGGAGCTCGAAGCAAAGACCGCAGACCAGGCCTTTGCACTCGAAGCCGCGAAGCCAAAAGTGGAGTACTACGACCACTGCGTATCCATCGAGTCCGACGTCATGACCGTTAAAGACTGGGGCGCACACTTCGGGCTGACTGAGCCACAAGCGCGCCAGAAACTACTGGACGCAAAAATGATTTACCGCAAGGTTCAGACCCGTGAGTGGTCATCCCGCAAGGGTGACGTGGTTGACCGCAACGAGTACCGCGCCTATGCCGCCTACCGCAATCTGTTTGACCTGCGTGCCCAACACAACGCTCCGCGCTACCACAACGGGCAGGTGCGTCAAACGCTGTACGTGCGTGCTGGGTGGGCAATCACCGTAGCCAAGAATGCCGGCATTGAGGTGGACCGCTCTATCTATGACATCTTGCCGGAGTCTGTCTGACGGGCATCCCAGGTAGACGCCACCTGATAACCCGACTTAGCAGGCGGGGGAGTGCGAGCCTCCCCACGGGCACGGGGACCAGTGTGTCCCAAAATTTCGACACAGTGGCTGAACCTCTAAGGGGTTCAGGCTGGTCGGAAATGTTGTATCGAGAACTCAATAGTGAAGAGCGCCGGAGGATACGGGCATCGA
>NZ_KV788290.1:0-7208 GCF_001807215.1 Corynebacterium sp. HMSC05D08
TACTCAAACGGAACAAAACCTGGGGCACTTCATATAGACGAGTTGGACGGCACGTTCTACAGCGGCCTTATCCCGAGGTTTTCCAGGCCGGGCAGGAACAAGCAGGATGTCGTAATAGTCGGCGAAGTCCGCGTAGCGTTCTTGGATGCGTCGGCCGGGGTTGTTCTTCACCGGCCTATAGCTGGCTGTTGGTGCGTTATCGGGCACGATGATGCCAGGGCGTTTGCCGAGGTAGTTCAAGACTTTGACGTGGCAGGAAATCCAGTTGTCCATTGTCCTGAGCTTGCCCGGGTTTGATGGAGGGTAGGAAGTAACGGAAGGATGTTTCCTATGCCAGCTAAGAAGAAGTACCCGGATGAGCTCCGCCAGCGTGCCATGCGCTTGGTGCTAGAGGCTCAGTCTGATCCTTCCACTGCGACCGGGGCTCTTGCCCGCGTCGCCGAGCAGCTCGGGATCAACAAGGAGACCCTGCGCGGGTGAGTCGACCAAGCCAAAGTCGATGCCGGTGAGAAGCCGGGAACACCAACCTCGGTTGCCCAGCGGTTGGCACAGTTGGAGAAAGAAATCCGGGCGCTACGACGAGCTAACGCTATTTTGAAGTCGGCATCGGCTTTTTCGCGGCGGAGCTCGACCGCCCCTACCAGTGGTAATCGACTACATCACCGGGCATAAAGATACCTTCGGCGTCGAGCCGATCTGCCGGAGCTTGAAAGAAGCTGGCATTAAGATCGCGCCGAGTACCTACTACGCCCGCATGGCTCATACCCATTACGTTCTAAGTAGTTCCACCGGAGGGCTCCGAGGATTCATTACGTAGTCCTCTAATCGGGGCGGGTTATGTTTACTCCGTTCCCTCATTCCCTTCGGGACTGGAGGAACTAGTCGCTGGCTTCGGTATGGCTCTTATTCGCCCTGCTTGAAAATGATCCGGGGGGTGTTCCACAGCACACCGCAAAGCATCACAAAGGCCCTGCTTATTCTTCCTCCTCAGGAATGCGATAAGCAGGGCTTTTCTCTATGGCGCAGATTGGGCTTAGGGCTGCTAGCCAGCCACACAGTTGCCGGTATCTACGGGCCGGCTCAGCTGGGTGATGTCACCGATGTGCTTGTTTACCTCGTCAGCGGTCAGTGCGTAGCCGGTCTCCGAGTCTTCGACGGAAGCACCAAACACAACGCCGAGGACTTGGCCATCGGTATTGACCAGCGGCCCGCCCGAGTTGCCCTGGCGGATGCTGCCGCGGACCGTGTAAGCATCGCGCTCCACGCGGCCCTTGGAATAAATATCAGGTCCCGCAATGGTGATGCGTTCGCGCACGCGTGCCATCCTTGCCGCGAAGGGGCCGGAGTGCGGGAAGCCCATGACCATAGTGTCGTCACCAGTATCAGCTGGAGTCGGCGCCCAATCGAGAGGGCTGATGCCCAGATTGTCGCTGTGCAAGACGGCGATATCCACGTTGGGGTTGTAATAGACCACCTCTGCTTGGCGCAGGCCAAGGACCGTATCCAGATGGACCTTCTCGGTACCGGCAACTACGTGCGCGTTAGTGATCACGTAGTCATCGGCTGCTACGAAGCCGGAACCCATGAGGCGGCGGGAGCAGACCTCGGCGTCGCCAAGCACGTGAATGACCGAAGGTCGCAGGCGTTCCACCAGAGCAGGGTCATTAACGTCCTGTGCTGGGGCCGCCACCTCGACGGCCCTGCCGGAATCCTGCCACGGCGAAACCAGCGGCGGCAGTCCTGACTCGTTGAGTACGGCCGCAACGCCATTGGGCAACGACGCCAACTGCGTTGGTGCAGCCCCATTGAGCACGCTCAAAATATGTGATTCCCGCAAGGCACGGCCTGGCGCGCCGCCCACGTTCGAAGCCAAAGGCAAGGAGATCAGCCAAATAACGAAGACCGCGGCAACGGCCTGAAATCCCGCGCCGATGAAAGAATCCACCCGCTGTTTCTTGCGGGTGCGCATCCTATCGCGCAAACGGGCACCGATACTCGCACCGATTAGCTGACCAATGCCCACCATCATGATGAGCACACCGATGGCGAGTAGAAAACGCAAGGCAGCCTGGTCTGTCAGCCGTATGGCGAATTGCGCCAACACGGTACCCAACACAACGCCGGCTACGATGCCAATAAATGACAAGACAGCAGAAATCGCGCCCTGGCGCCAGCCCGCCCAGAGGGCAAGTAAAACTGCCACCACGATGAGGATGTCTAATACGAGGGTCAGGGTCACGGGGCAAGGTTCTTTCTTCGGTAAACGCGCGGCCCACTTAGAGCACAAACGCGAAGGCCATTTTAGCTAGGTCATCTTCTCATTATTTCGCGAGCGCTTGAGTGCGCCGTGCAGATCATGCACCGAATTGTTATCCCATTCGCTCTCCCAGCCAGCGTGCTCCAAGATGGCTGAGAGAATCCCCCCAGTAAAACCCCAGATCAAATAGTCGTGGGCGCGGAATGCCGGCCCCTTCCATGGGCCAAAGCCCACCATCAAGCGATTAGCGGGTTCCGCCAGTTCGCGCAACGGAAAGGTGAATACGTCGTCGGTTTCATCGGGGCTCGCCGCCCACACCTTTCCAGGAGTGTGCCAAAAGGCGGTCACGGGGCTTACCGGGTTGCCGGTGGCTCGAATCTGCAACTGGTCCCATTGCTCCAGCGGCGTGACCGTGGAGCTATCCAGGCCGGTTTCCTCCCACGCTTCGCGCAAGGCAACGTCGACAAGCGTGGCGTCCTCGGGATCGCGGCGCCCACCTGGGAAAGCGATTTGTCCGGAATGCGAGCGCATCGACGGCGGACGGTGCGTCAGCAACACCTCGCCATCGTCGAAGGACGTGCCCTTAAACAGCACCAACACCGCAGCCTCCTTGCGCACCGGCGGCAGGTCCTTCACGAACTTCGTAGCGTGACGGTTACCTATGCGCTCCTGCACCGCCGCTGCATCCACACCCATGGCAGGGCGTAGCCACTGCGGCGCCAAGTCTGGGTTCAGCCTACTCATGCCAGGGCCTCCTCCACTGCTTTCTCAATGTCTGCGGTGGACTCGAAGGGCTTTATGTACTGCTTCTTCACCTCGCCCTTGTACACAACGAGCGTAATGGGAATAACCCCTGGGAGCCCAAGCTGACCAGCAAATTTATTGGAACCATCTTGGTAACTCGGCAGGTCAATGCCAATGTCCTGGAGGAAAGCGGCGCCATTCGCAGCGTTGCCATCCGCGTGGACTCCCACCACGTCCCAGTCGGGATGCGCCGTGGCTACTTCCTGCAAGTACGGCAGTTCCGCACGGCACGGCTCACACCACCAGGCCCAGACATTGACCACTTGCACGTCCTTGGCAGCACTTTGTGCCTGCGCGCCCAAACATTCGAGGTCCACGCCCGCTACTGCGCCCTCCGGACACGCTGGGCGCTTGACGACGTCTCCCTCCCCCGCCTGTGCAGACGCACTCGCCGCGGCATCGACGCCGCGTTCAGGCTCCTGCCCGCCACTGCCAAGCAGGTTGCGCGCACCAACGAAAGCCAGCACGGCGACGACGATGGCCGCGATGACTGAACCGACGATGTACGAGGTGAGCTTATTCATGCCGTTCAGCCTACTTCCCGCCTCGGACATCGGTCTTCCTTACGCCTTGAGCTGCTAAAACTCCGGTTGGGCACAACTTCCGCACCACGCATACTTCGCACTCCGGCTTGCGCGAATGGCACACGCGGCGCCCATGGAAGATGATGCGATGGGAAAACATCGTCCATTCCTCTTCCGGCAGGAGTTCAGCGATGTCTTTTTCAATCTTGAGCGGAGTCTTGCTCTGGCTTAGCCCCATCCGCTGCATAAGCCGGCCGAAATGAGTGTCCACGGTCAAGCCTGGGAGCCCAAAGGCGTTACCGCGCACTACAAGTGCCGTCTTGCGTCCCACGCCAGGCAGCTCCGTGAGCTCCTTGATGCCCTGCGGAACCTCACCTCCATAATCGGCCATGAGTTTCTCCCCGATGCAAATAAGATGCCCAGCTTTAGCGCGCTGAAATCCCAACGGCCGGAGAATTGCCTCCAAGTCACTTCGCGACGCCGCGGCATAGTGTGCCGCATCCGGGTACTTGGCAAAGAGCTCGGGAGTTACCTGATTGACACGCGCATCAGTGCATTGCGCTGACAACACCGTGGCCACGAGAAGCTCAAGCGGGTTGGTGAAGTCGAGCTCGCACTCAGCATCCGGGTATTCTTGAGCAAGCAGCTCATTGATACGCGAAGCACGACTAACAGGCGATGAGTCAGACATTCTCTTGAGCTTAGTAGGATACTGATTATGCTTTCATTGATCGTCGTTGTGCCCCTAGCCCTCGCACTGTTTGCGATCCTCATGGAGAAGCTGGAGTCAAAGGTCTTCGGGGACTGATAAATTTCCCCGCACCCTTTTCTGACCTCCATAGAAGTGTGACAATTTTTCACAGGGTTACATAAAGTGACAAATTACACTGTAGGATGAGATTCGTTGCATAGGGGCGCGCGCCTGTCTCGCTAGAAAACTTCTGGTTTTTCGATACACACGCGTCAGATGCTCGGAAAGACTCCGGGCATTTCTTCACCACTACCCCGCCAACTTCAAGGAGCAAAACGTGGAAGGCGTACAGGACATTCTTTCTCGGGCTGGTATTTTCCAAGGCGTTGATCCCGTCGCAGTACAGAACCTCATTGAGCAGATGGAAACCGTGCGTTTCCCTCGTGGAACCACCATCTTTGAGGAGGGCGAGCCAGGTGATCGTCTCTACATCATCACTTCGGGCAAGATTAAGCTTGCCCGCCACGCGCCGGACGGCCGCGAGAACCTCCTGACTGTGATGGGCCCGTCTGACATGTTCGGCGAGCTGTCCATCTTCGATCCGGGTCCTCGTACCTCCTCCGCGGTCTGTGTGACCGAGGTCCAGGCCGCAACCATGAACTCCGAGATGCTCAAGCAGTGGGTCTCTGATCACCCTGCTATTGCACAGCAGCTCCTGCGCGTTCTGGCCCGCCGCCTGCGCCGCACCAACGCTAACCTCGCGGACCTCATCTTCACCGACGTTCCGGGCCGCGTTGCCAAGACTTTGCTGCAGCTGGCTAACCGCTTCGGTGTTCAGGAGGGCGGCGCCCTCCGCGTGAACCATGACCTCACCCAAGAAGAAATCGCCCAGCTCGTTGGCGCTTCCCGTGAGACCGTAAACAAGGCGCTCGCCACCTTCGCACACCGTGGCTGGATTCGCCTCGAGGGCAAGTCCGTCCTCATCGTGGACACTGAGCACCTGGCAAAGCGCGCTCGCTAAAGCCTAAATCCATAAATAAAGCTCCTGGGAATCACTTCCGATTCCCAGGAGCTTTACTCTTAATTCCTATTTCTGGTCAGCCAGATACTTCAGCGCAGTACGGGTGGACTGCTCTGCGGCATGGCGCAGAACTGGGTCAACGTCGTCATACATCTCATCCACCAGAGTCTTCAGGTCAACGTCCTCGCCCAAGCGTGCGTGGACTTCCTTAATCTGCTCAAGGCGGTGGTGGCGGCGGTCAATGTACTTGCGTGCGACCTGCGAAACATCGTCCAAATCAGGGCCGTGACCCGGCATCAAAGTGATGTCCTTGCCGCGCTCTTCCAGCATGTCCAAAGTCTTAAGGTACTCCGCCAAGTCACCATCCGTCTCAGACAGCAGGACCGTGTGACGGCCAGCGATGGTATCGCCGGTGAGGATACCCTCGAGCTGGGAATCCTTAGCCACACCAGACCAAACAAAGAACGAGGTCGAATCAGCGGTGTGGCCTGGGGTGTGGACAACCTCCAACTGCGGGGTGATGCCGTCAACGGTGATAATTTCGCCGTCGACAAGCGCTTCTGCCCCATTGCAGTAGTTCGGGTCAAAAGCTCGAATTGGCGCGCCGGTAAGCTGGCGCAAACGCTGCGCTCCAGACGCATGGTCGTCATGACGGTGAGTAACAAGAATCAACGCCACTTCACCCGCCTTCGCGGTGACGACGTTGAGGTGACCTTCGTCCTCCGGACCTGGGTCAACGACGATTGCCTTTGAATCTTCGTTAGCACGAACGATCCACGTATTAGTTCCCTCGAGCGCCGTGTAGCTAGGGTTGTCGCACAAGACAACGCCTACGGACGGGGTCACGGGACGCAATTGGCTATATGCAGGATGCTCCATGAGTATTAAGCCTATCCGATCACTTAGAAAGTTCCACGATAACTTCCACCTCAACGGGGGAATCCTTCGGAAGTACAGCCACGCCCACTGCAGAACGTGCGTGCGTGCCAGCCTCGCCGAAAACCTCCCTGATGAAATCGGAAGCACCATTAATAACTTCAGCCTGCTCAACAAAGTCAGGTGCAGAAGAAACGAAACCCACGACCTTAACTACGCGGGAGACACTATCGAGTCCAACAAGAGAGTCGATCGCTGCGAGAGCATTCAGCGCGGCGGTGCGTGCATAGCCCTGTGCGTCTTCGATCGAGACGTCCGCACCCACTTTGCCCGTGGCTGGCAGAACGCCCTCAACAACGGGCAGTTGCCCGGAAGTCCATACTTGGTCGCCTACGCGAATAGCCGGAACATAGGACGCAAGTGGCTTCGCAACCTCCGGGAGAGAGTATCCAAGTTTGGCGAGTCGCGAAAGATGACTCATTACTGTTCCACCTCACGCTTGAAGTAAGCCACAACGTTCTCTGGATTCATACCAGGAGTGATGGTGACAAGCTCCCAGCCGTCTTCACCCCAGGAATCCAGAATCTGCTTGGTCGCGTGAGTTAGTACTGGCGCGGTAGCGTATTCCCATCTAGTCATAGACCATATACTACCGGGTTAAGGTCTGCGGGGTCACCGCCTGCGGTACCTACTTGATCAACGTCTACGGCCAGGACGGCAGCGTACTGCTTGGTGGTGAGCATGGCGTACTCGCACCGTCCTAAAGCATCAGTCTCGAAGCGATACATACGCGGCGAGTTCGTACCGTCAGCGTTGCGTCGATAGGCCTTTTTAAAGTCTCGTGTGACTGAACCGTGGAGTATCTCGCGGCCTAGATGATCGCGTAAAAGGTCGCGGTCACTGGCAGATGCTGGGGCGTTATCCAGTCCACCACGGTCGCGCTCGACACGGGTCGGTGTTTTAATATGCGCGTTCTGCGCATGAGTCTGTAAACTCATGACTGAAGCGTCCTGGGTTTAGTTCCGCTTCTTTTAC